>JAAFHL010000196.1 GCA_013298365.1 Bacteroidota bacterium
AAGCTTTAGGGATAGATATGGCAATTCCAATAACTGAAAATTGGGCAAACCCCGCATTGATGAAGGCTTTGCTGCTATTTCAGCGAGATAATGGCTTGAGAGTAGGCTATTTAGATGATGAAACGCTGAAAGCATTGGGAATTTAAGTGTTATTTCCGCAAATCTTCCCTAAGTTCAGTCAAGATTTTTCCCAATAAATTCAAGCCCTTCCATTTTTCAGGAAAATGCGCATCAGGATTATCGGCACTCAATCCAATTCCCCAAACAACATCTACGGGACTTGCCTCTACCAAGGTTGTATTGCCTGTATTCATCAGGGCAGTTCTCAATAATTCATTTTGCGTAAATTTATGAAAATTGCCTTCATACACAATTCTTTCCCTATTTTGCAGCCATTCGGCTTCATCATAGCCCTTTACCGCACGCCCAAGTTCTTTTTGAATAGAAGGTTTTGAGGCTTGTAAAATCTGCGCTGCCGTTTCGTCATCACAAAAAAGCTTAGCCTTTTTATACATCATAAACTGCTCTGCACAGTTAAAATTGATGCCCTCTACTACGAATGGCGAAAGATGCCATTGCGAAAAAGGACTTTCTGTGCGCCAAAAAAATGTAAATGTATTGTCCATATTGTGATAGAATAGACCACAAATATAAAGTTTTTTTGGGAGAGAAATGAAGTTTATGCGAATTTTTGCAGATAAAAAACGCAGATTTTCGCAAACAGACGAAAATTAAACCTAAAATGAAAATTTTTCTTTACCCCTACCCACCCTTTTTTTTCACCTTTCGTAATGGTGTATGAATGGCAACTATATCTCGCTGTTCATTTCATTTTTAATCAAATTAGTATGAAAAATTCAGTTGTTATGTTTGCATTTTCAGGGCTTGCCCTGCTTTCTTTGGTATCTTGCCAAAAAGAAACCGTAAATGCCCTTGTTACACAAGACGTTGCTGCAACGTTAAAAGTGAATGAAAGTTATACATTCGTTTTGCCTACCGACGACAATGACGACCCTTACAGCATTACTTCGCAAGCAAGTAACTATCGTGTAAGTCAAGTTGGAACAGATGCAAGTGGACAGACAGTATATGAATACACGCCTTCTTTGGATTTTGCGGGGACTGATAGCGTAGTTGTGAGCAACGACCACGGGCATGGCGGCGGTTGTCATGGAGATTCTACACATCACGAAGGCGGACATGGACATCATGGCGGACCTAAACATGGTTTGTTAGGTCGCCCACATCGTCCACACAAAGGCGATGCAGCAGACACACACCATGAAATAACCATTCGTTTTAATATAGTTGGGAGCAATGAGATATTGGTAAAATAGTTTCTTTATATGGATTGGATAGATTAATTTTGTGTGCGATTTGAACGGTAGCTTCGTTGGGGAGTTACCGTTTTTTGTTTATGAAAAATAAGACTTTATTATCCCAAACCTAAAAAATCTATTTTATTGCCAATTATCGTGTCTTTCATTTCGGCTTCTAAAAGGTCATATTCTGTAGGCAACACTTTTTTGCTAAACGTGCCTTTTTGCAACAAATGAATTTCATCGCAGGTATCTCGCAAGGTAGAAAAAATATGCGAAGAAATAAGTAAGGTTTTTCCTGCTTTTTTGAGGCGGTGAATGATTTCGGTAATCATCATATTGCTCTGAATATCAACGCCATTGAAAGGTTCATCTAAAATAAAGACCTCATTTTGCTGTAAAAGAATCGCAGTCAAAGCCAGTTTCTTTTTCATACCTGTGGAATAATTGATAGCATATTCTTCAAGGGGCAAATCAAAAATGTTTTTCTCATCAAAATTTCCAAGCGAAATATTTCGGGCATTGCACAAAAGCTGTATGTATTCCTTGCCTGTGATTTTTGGAAAAAAGAACAAATCGGTTTGCAAAAAACCTAAATGGTCTTTGAGTGGCACGATTTCGCTTTGAATATTGCCCTCATAGCTTTCTAAACCTGCAATGCACTTGAAAAGTGTAGTTTTTCCTGCCCCATTTTCGCCCACAATGCCATACACTTTGCCTTTTTCGCAGTTTAGGTTTAGATTTTGAAGGATTTGATGTTTTCCATAAAACTTATGAAGTGCTTGAATATCAATCATGTAAAATTTGACTTAGTTTTTTGTGAGATTGTGCATAGAAAAGCGGAATACAAAGGAGGAGAAATGGCGGAAATAAAATGCTAATGGTCAAGAAAAGACTGTGTACAATGTCAATATTGTCGGGAAAATGCGTGTATTTTGCCAAAATAAAAGCGATAACATACAAATAGCCAATAATTTGCGCCCCCAAAATATATAGAAATTGCTGCGGAAAAGCCAATAACATCGCAATAAAAACAGGTAATATCAGCAGAGAAACATATAAAACAGCCGTTTTTATTTTGTGAAAAAGGAAATTTTGCGGTGAAAAAGCATGAACCCACACAAAATATTCCTTTTCTGTTTCTGAATAAAAAGAAGCACATATTAAAGCTAACAAAAGCAATGCAAAAATACCTACTTCAAAATTTTGCCCATTTATCGAAAAGAAAAGCAAAATATAGGGGATAATCAGCAAATAAAATACCCGCCGAAAACCTATAATAAACTCAAAAGGATAGCGATAAAAAGGCGTAGGCATGATGAAAAGCCTTCTGTTTTTTTGCCTAAAAAAAGCCAAAATCAACGCAATTCCTACCAAAAGTAGTGCAAATAGAAAGACTTTTTTATACAAAAGAAAAGCTAAAAAAGGCAGGCTATACAGCAGATTTTCAATGATACGTACTTGGTAATAACTTTTTTCGGGAAGAAAAGATACTAAAAAGTCGTTTCTTTCTTTGTTGCTAAATGGCAAAATAAGGTAGGTTGCCAAGACAAGATAGAGGTGCGCTGCCCAAGTTGTTTTGATAAAAAGAGCAGCCGAAACGCCGATAAAAAGCGAAATCGCCAACAAAAGGCTGACAGCAATCGGCAAGCCAAAATCTTGTAAATGCCGTATTGCCATTTTATATTGTAGTTGAAAATAGTATTTCATTTAGTGGCTAAAATTTCTTCTCTATCATTAACTTCAAGCCTACAAGCAAACGAAAAATATCAAAAACATCGTTTTGTGTTGCGTCAAATTGAGGGCTAATGGAATAGCTTTTTTCTTGCAAAGTCAAAAAAAACCAGTTTCGTCCTTTAATATAAGCTCCGTAAATAGGCTCTTGATTGTCATTTAGTTTTTGAGCAACTAACATTGCCGCTAATACTTGCGCCTTGGGGTCGCCATCTGGGTCGGTTTCTCGCTTGTATTCTTGAAGGCAAAAAAATGGATTTTCAGGTTCTTCTTTGCCTGCAGCAATTAGCCCATCTACTTTGCCTGACAGGCTTATTTCTCCAAAAGTAGCCTCTAACATTCTTTCCGAAAAAGCATTAAAATATTTTTCTCGTCCAAAACCTGCCAAAGCAATAATGGGACCTATAAAATTGAGTGCAAGTTCCTGCTCATTCCAAGCATCTACATTTTCAAGTAAATTTGCTTGGTAGGTCTCAATAATGATTTTCTCCAAATCGGTAGGCAGATAAGAAATGCTTAGCCAATCTTGCAACGACACGAGCGAATCTACTTGAGCTATATGAAAGATTTTTTTTAATTTGACAATTGTACAATCTTTAAAAGTATATTTTTGCATATCCGTTAAAATTTCCGCTAAGATAGACAATTATCTTTAAATCAAATCAAAAAAACGCTGTATATTTGCAACATTCATTCAAATTATTTGTATCATGGCAGGAAGACTCTTTTTATTTTGTATTGGTGGAACGGGCGCACGTGTGATGCGTTCTTTGGTAACTTTGTTGGCTTCGGGGGTGAAGGTCAATATGGACAAAATTGTACCCATTATCATAGACGTTGATAGCAAAAATGAGGATACTGCACGGGCTATCAAGTCTTTAGATTTGTATAAATTGATTCGGGAGCGGGTTTATGCCTCTAAAAATATGCCTGGCGATGGCTTTTTCTTAACAGATTTTTCGCCTTTGGGGGCAGAAGCTGTGGAAGGCTCTAATCTTTCCAATATCAAAACGGCTTTTCAGTTGGAGTTTGGAAATATCACCAAAACGTTTTACAACTATTTGGACGTAGCAAGAATGAATGACAATTCGCAAAATTTGCTGCGTCTTTTGTTTGATGACTCGCCCGAAAATGATAGAAATACGGAGTTAAATCTCAATTTGACCGTAGGTTTTAAGGGAAATCCCAATATTGGCAGCATCATCTTCAATGAACTGACGACTACCGAAGAATATAAATATTTTGCAAGGGCTTTTACCCCAAATGATAGGATTTTTATCGTAAGTTCTATTTTTGGCGGAACGGGTTCTTCGGGTTTTCCACAATTAGTGAAAAACTTGCGCCGCAATACAGGCAATATGAATGATGCCTTGAAAACGGCTAAGATTGGTGCATCGGTTGTGATGCCCTATTTTACGGTAGAAGATAGTCCAAACAGTGCCGTAGATGCCCGCAATTTTATGTCAAAAACGAAGGCTGCTCTTTCTTACTACGAAAAAGAATTGAAAGGGACAGACAAACTTGATGCGATGTATTACCTTTATGATGAGCCAGGCAATCCGTATGCAAATAATGAAGGTGGCGCAGCGCAAAAAAACGATGCGCATTTGGTGGAAATGTTGGCGGCGATGTCTATTGTGAAATTTGCCAATCAAGCCGCTTTTGATACAAGTACAGAATATCACGACTATGGCATGAAAACCAAAGATGCGGTAACGAATTTTACCCATATTTTTGAAGATGCAAACAGAGATGTTTTTATCACTCGTCCGCTCACTACGATGATGTATTTTGCCAAATTATACAACAGCGTTTTGCCTTTTTCGATTTTTCAAAGAGAAAAAGATTTTGCTAAGTACTTGGAATTGAAGCACAAATGGAATGATGCCCGTTTTATTTACAAAGACATTGGCATTTTCTTGAATGAGCATTTTACGGCATATATGCGAGAAGTGGCACGCAATTCCAAGTTTGAGCCTTTGAATATAGATGGCGATTTTAACAGCACTGTCAATGGCAAGCCGATTGTAGATACACGTGCGGCACTCTTGCGTTGGGGCGATTTTGCCTTGAATGATGAGGCTACTTTTACGCAAAGAATGACACAAACGGAAGATGCGCTACGCAAACAAAATGTGCCAGAAGAGGAGCGTTTTATGAAAACTTGCTATGATGCTTGTCGCTTTGCGTATGAGACGTATATCAAGGTTGCGCCTGTGGCGAATTATTGATGCAGAAATAATCGTATGGAAAAATTAATTCAATATCAACATGCTATTTTAAGGGCATTACAAGCACACGAATACGTTTCTGGAAATGTAACATCTTCTATCATAGCAGATGCAGAACGTGGGCATTTTCAATTAGCACTTATTGGGCAAGATAAAAGACATACAAGTTTTATTTGGATTCGTATTCATTTACAACTCAAGCCTGATGGTAAGATATGGATTTTGGAGAACAAAACAGAATACGATATAGGGGAGGAACTTGTGGCTGAAGGTGTACCAAAATCAGATATTGTGATAGGTATATTACCTGAAGATGTACGAAAATATACAGAATATGCTGTATATTAATTGTAAGTACTGAATCATTTGTTATCTATCAGCGAAAAACATGCCACAAAGTTCCATAATGCAACTCCACTGGAATTTGCTCAAAATCAGGCGATTCCATTTTTTCGCCTTTTTTCAGCAAATAAAAATCGGATTTGAGGCGAGGATAGGGAATCATGCTTCTATCGCCAAAACGAGCAAAATAGGCATATAATAGCCAGTTTTCATGTTCGGAAGGGTGAATATAAATATTGGCATGTTCAGGCACAAATGCGGCAACTTTTGCAAGGTCATTTCGCATTTCTTTGTCTCTGCTAAAATTTTCTTTGCCGATGATTGCGATAAAAAAAGTGGCGATTATTACTAAAAAGGTGGTAATTGCCACTTTTCTTGTATATTTTTCTTGCCAAATCTCAATCCGTTTTTCTATAAAAGGCACGATGAAAGCCGCAATCCCTAACGCCCAAAAAGACAAGGCTGGTAACATATAATAACCTGATTGTTTGTTACTTAGCATAATGGGAAATACGCCAGAACTGCCTAATAAGATAAAAAATAAAGCTACTTTTAAGAGCGAATGTGTTTTGAAAATGTTTTTTTTCTGCTGATAAAATGAAAAACCTACCATAAGCGCAACGATGCCCAGAATAGGTAATATTTGCACAAATAATTCTTCTATAATATACGTGTGCCTCAAAACGGTATGATTTTGTGCGTTCTGAATGGCATTGTTCAAATACATCAAAATACTTTTTTTAGCACCTTTTGAGCTATAAAAAATCGTGAAAAAGGCAGCAAAAAAACTGATAATTTGAAGCATGAATGTGGAAATGTGGAAAAGCCATTTTTCTCTAAACAAGATTCCATACAAAATAGGTAAACAAAAAGGAAAAAGTGCCGTTGGACCTTTGGTAAGGAAACCTAAACAAAGCAAAATGCCTGAAACGAAGATAAATATAAAGCTTTTCTTCGCTTTTAGACAAAGCAACAAGGCATAAACCGCCCAAGTTGTGAAAACGCATAAGGTATTTTCGAGCATATTGCTGCGAAAAGCCCAAGGCACAAGCGGAATCAATAGCCAAAAAAGGATAGAAAGGCTGCCCAAAAGCGGGTGATATAATTTGCCAATTTTGTACATGCCCCAAGCCGCCAAAATGCCTGTCAAAATGGAATAAAGGATTTCTACATAGTGCGAATCGCCAAAAAGATAGTAGCCCAAAGCCAAACCAGTCATGCCAAAAGGCGGGTGAGAGTGAAAGTCTGCCAATAAATCGTTGGTGTAGTGCAGAAACCAAAATGTCCCACGCCCTTCTACCCAATTTCGGGCGAGGGCGGCATACGTCAGTCCATCTACAAACATGCCCTCAGAGAAAATGGCAGGCACAAATAGGACAAACATCAAAGCTATAACAATCCATGTAAGAAGGCTGATTTTGGACATTTTGGGTATAAGTTATTGCCGATTTTTCGCATAGTTATTCGCTTAATATGCGAGAAAAATAGGTTACAAAATTAGGTAAAAATGTTTACCTTTGCGAAAAATATATCTTTTTATGGAAACACTAAAATTACAACAATATTCTGTCGAACAATATTTTGAGATAGACGAAACCGCAGAATTGCGCTGTGAGTATCTAAATGGCGCAATTGTTTTCATGGCGGGTTCTACGGTAAGACATAATGAAATTAGCGGAAATATTTTCGCCGATTTGTTTGCAAAAATACGTGCTAAAGGCAAACCTTGTAAGACCTTTATGAGCGATGTTCGCCTGCAAATCGCTGCGCTTAATTGCTATTACTATCCAGATGTAATGGTGGTGTGTGGCGCAGAAAATTTGACGAACAATAAGAGTATGTCAAACCCGATTTTGCTGGTAGAAGTTCTTTCGGAATCTACACAAAATGCGGATTTGACGACCAAACTTTCCGCTTATTTTCAGATTGATAGCTTATCGTACTATCTTATTGTTTCTCAAACAGATATGCTCATTTTATGCTACGAAAAAGTGCAAAATAAGTGGCTATTAACCATTTATGATGAGGCTTCACAAGTTATAGCGTTGCCATTATTAGAACTAAACCTTTCGGTTGCAGAGATTTACGCAGGGCTGTAAAACGGCTATTAAATTATTATTTTTCTATGCAAAAACTTTTTTATAGAGACCTTAAAATAGGCGTACTTGGCGGCGGTCAATTAGGGCGCATGATGCTGCAAGCGGCGATTGATTATAATTTATATATTGAGATTTTGGATTCCGATTCTCATTGCCCTTGTAGTATGCTCACACGCAATTTTCATTTGGGCTATCTCACTGATTTTGAGACCGTTTACCGCTTTGGGGAAGATTTGGATATGATTACCATAGAAATTGAAAATGTAAATGTATCCGCATTAGAAGCCTTGGAAAAAGAAGGGAAAATCGTGTATCCGCAGCCGCATATTTTGCGCATGATTCAAGACAAACGCCTTCAAAAACAATGGTTTATAGATAATGCTATTCCTACTTCTGCCTTTGTTTTGACAGAAAAAAAAGAGGATTTAATTGCCCTAACACATCGTTTGCCTGCGGTACATAAATTAGGAACAGGCGGCTATGATGGGCGAGG
>JAAFHL010000197.1 GCA_013298365.1 Bacteroidota bacterium
AAACCTAACTTTCGTTGCGGTGTAATGATAGCGATGTGCTTTTAATTCTAAGATAGCTCCATTTACAATGTTGCAAGGCATTGGCGAAATATTTGTTGGCAAAGCATCTGTAAACCAGAGTTCTATGTCATTGTTGTCTTTTACGCCATCAAGTTGTACAACATCTGTTTTATAAACTGCTTTGCGACATTTATAGCCCATAATTTCCTTATACTCATCAGAAACAACTAAGGCGTTAAGGTCATTGAGGCGAGGAATGATGCGCTGAAATTTGGTTGCAGTAGCTGTGTCGGCATCATAAATCGAAAGTGTAAAACGCCATCTCTGACTGTTTAGTGCATCTTCGGAATAATAGATTTTGTTGTCAATGTGGTGAATCAAATAAAATATTTTATCATCTGTATTCACGAGCCACCCCGCTTCCGCATTCTGATAGCGTGCGCTATACTTGCCGTTGCTTCGTCTCACAAGCGTACTATCTTCATAGCGTCTCCAATGTCCTTCAAAATACACATTTACTTTGTGATGCGTCTCTTTTGGCATACTTGCTTGCGCCCCAGAGGAGAGCTGACTAAAAATTGGTGGAGCTGAAATCGCCAAATCATAAGACATAATTCCTTGATTTTTACTGTCTTTTGCTTGCTGTGAATAGGAAGAATGAAAAAATCCTACGAATAAAACTATCATCAAAAATCGCATACTGTTCATAGATGTTAGCATAAAAATATAAGTGAATAATGAGAATTATCTTACAAAGGTAATCGCTTTTTTTTGACAAATATCGTGTATTATGGTCAATTTCTTACGTGTACCGTAATTTATGGGATTTCAATTTTTAAAAAGTGCTACAATTTGTTCCAAAAAAACTTTATCTACCTCCGAAAAATCGGCTAATGAGTCGCTATCCACATCTAATACAAATGTGGTAATGCCCGCTTTCACGCAAGGCACAACGATTTCGGACTTTGAGGCAGAACTACAAGCAATATGTCCAGGAAAAACATGTACATCAGGCACAATAATCGTTGCTTGTTTGAGTGCTGTTGTGCCACAAACGCCTTTGCCTATTTTGATACGAGTGCAAGCCAAAGGACCTTGAAATGGACCTAAGACCAATTCATTTTCAATATTGCGATAAAAACCTACCCAAAAAAAGCCGAATGCTTCTCGCAAAATAGCAGCAACATTTGCCATATTTGCGATTTCGTCAGGCTCGTTAGCCATTACTGCCTGTATTTGCGGCAAAATTTCTTGATAAATTTGGGTTCTGTTAGCGTTTTGTGTGAAAATGAGTTGCTCTGACATAATTATTTGTGATAAAGGAATTTATAAACTGTCTTTCAAACTATCTTTTACCCGAATAGTTGTGTCTTTTTCTATATTTGTGTCTTTTCGGGCAGTATCTATCGAAATAGTCGTGTTTTGAGGGGCTTCTTTTGGTACGGAAGTTACTTCTTTTTCCCCTAAAAAAGCAACCCATAAACCAATCGAAATGCTCACAACTGCAAAAATAGCCAAAGGAAATAACCATTTTGGAAAGGCTTTTGTAGGGGAAATTTCGATGCTTTCTGCATTTTTTTTAGAAACAATAAGGGTATCTTCTGTTTTATTATTTACAGAAAGTGCGTTATTTACTTCTTTTATTTGTACCAAATACGCCGAAAAATTGTCTTTTGCATAGCCCTGACATAAGTCAAAAATGGCTTTCATTTTGGCATCATTGCTCGTTTTTCTACCCAATATTTCTACTAATATATCATCTGTAATCCTTTCCAAAATACCATCAGAGCAAAGAAAAAAATAATCTGCTGCCTGTATGTCATCAATCAACTGCACATCAGCCTCAACGTCTTGCACAGAAGCCGCCTGCAAAGCGCGGGTAATGACATTTCTTTGCGGGTGTGTTAAGGCTTGTTCGGCAGTAATTGCACCATATTTTACCAAATCATTGACTAATTTATGGTCTTGCGTTTGAAACAAAATTTCTTTGCCTCGTATATGATATACCCTGCTATCACCAATATGTGCAATTGTTGCGCCCGATTGATGCAAATGCAACAGGGTTAATGTACATGCCATTCCTTTGGCAGAAGTGCCATGTATCGCCAAATAATCGTCCATTTTTGTCTGTACCTGCAAAATGGCTGCTTGAATTTCGCTTTCTGTACTTACAAAATCCCTCTTTTTGGCAAAAAACGAAGCAAAAGTATTGCAAGCTAGTTCACTTGCAACCTCTCCCTTTGCCGCACCGCCCACACCATCACAGACAAGAAATAGCGAGTCTGTAAGGCTTGCTTCACCTTTTAGGGGATAAATATTGTCCTCATTGTTGTTTCTTTGCCCGATTTCGTGCAGCGACAAGGGCGGAAAAATGGATATATTCATATTGTTTTGTCCTTCAACGTAATTGCTCACGCAAATCTACGATTTAGTGCGCTAAGACACAATTTTTTTCTGAGGTGTGGAATAAATATACCATTTACCAAGCCTCTTCTGTAATTTCACACACAATATCGCCTTGTTGTGCCACAATATTCGCTAATTGCAAAATGGCGGAAAGCGCAATTTGTGAATAGTTTTGTGATTCATTTTGAAAACCTGCTGCATTTGTTTTCCAAAGGCGTTGAATCAGCCATATACCGCCCGATTTGGGATTGATGGCATTTAAGGCTGCAGCTACATTACCTGCACCTGCATGATAGCTGTGCATCACCAACAATCGAAACCATAAATCCGTCTCTTTGAAGGCAATACCTCGCTTGTTGAGCATGGCTTTTGTCTGTGGAATACAAGTTTGACGCATCAATCTTGCTGCGCCTTGTGCCGATTTTTTGAAGTCAGTGCGGTCATCTTTTTCTTCTGTAACAGTTAAGCCCATTTCTCTTGCGACTTCGGGCATCAACTGAAAAGAGCCTCTTGCACCTGAATAGGAGGTCTTTACCTTAGAACCAGGACTTTCGATAAGTAAAATTGCTTGTGCATACCAAGGGTCTGCCTTTTCTGCAGTAAAAACCGCAATTCCTTTGGCAATATTGGGAATCGTTTCTTCAAATAAATAAAAATCTTTTCTACCTTGTGCCGCAACAATCGTGTTTTTGGTGGAAACATTATATTCTTTACATCTTTCTATTTGAAAGGCTTTGCGTTGTGCCGCCGACATGCGGCTCCACTCTTTTGCTTCTGCATAGCCGAGAATTTCCCTTGTTTCCAAGGAATAAATGATATAGTGTTGTGGGTCTAAGGTTACGACTTCTTTCCAAAACATAACTTGTTGCAACGTATCCCAGCCTTGTGCAAATAAATCTTTGTCCTCGATTACTTTGTGGCAATGTATATCGTCATTTGTTTTGACAGACATAATGGTGTTTATGCGTTGCGCTGTAAGCCCATACACGCCACACAAAAGTAAACTCAAAATATATTTTTGCATATTTAATGGTAGTTTTGGGCAAATATACTGTTTTTTACTTTTTTTTCAAAATCGGGCGTTTATTTCTCGCAGATTTACGGGGATTTAGGCGCATATTTTTGCTGAATAGTGCCAATCTTCGAGAAACTTACATTTACAAAATAAAAAAAGGCTGTCCTTGTGAGACAACCTTTTTTTATATTTCATTCAAGCGAAAAATCAATTTCCTTTAGACTTAGCAGAACGTTTTCTGTCATTTTCGTCTAATAATACCTTACGAAGACGGATACTTGTAGGAGTAAGTTCCACATATTCGTCTTCCTGAATATATTCCATCGCATCTTCTAGGGAGAATTTTACAGGAGGTGCGATGCTTGTTTTGTCATCTGTACCAGATGCACGCATATTGGTTAATTTCTTTTCACGAATTACATTTACCACTAAGTCGTCCATACGAGTATTTTCCCCTACAATTTGTCCCATATATACCTCTTCACCAGGTGCGATAAAGAAACGACCTCTATCTCTTAGTTTGTCAATCGCATACGGAATAGAAGTACCTGTTTCATGCGAAATAATTACCCCTGAAATACGTCCTACGATTTCGCCTTTCCATGGTTCGTATTTCAAGAAACGATGTGCCATAACTGCCTCACCTGCACTCATGTTTAATACAGATGTACGCAAGCCAATCAAACCACGAGAAGGAATCTGAAACTCAACGTGCATCAAGTCTCCCTTCGGCTCCATGATTGTCATTTCGCCTTTGCGTTGTGTGATAAGGTCAATGATTTTGCCCACACAAGTATCAGGTGCATCAACTACAAGTAACTCAACAGGCTCATGTTTTTTGCCGTCAATTTCTTTGACAATTACACGAGGCTGACCCACTTGCAACTCATATCCTTCACGGCGCATGGTTTCAATCAAAACCGACAAATGCAGTACCCCACGACCATATACCAAATAAGAGTCCGCAGAATCGGTAATTTCTACCCGCAAAGCAAGGTTTTTTTCCAGTTCTTTGAATAAACGGTCTCTGATATGGCGAGAGGTAACAAATTTACCTTCTTTTCCGAAGAAAGGAGAGTTATTGATAGTGAACAACATACACATAGTAGGTTCATCTATTTTGATATGCTCCAATGCCTCTGGATTTTCAAAATCGGCGATAGTATCCCCGATGTCAAATCCTTCAATCCCTGCCACTGCGCACAAGTCCCCACACAATACTTTTTCTACTTTTTCTTTACCTAAGCCATTGAAAACGTATAATTCACGTACTTTTGATTTAACAACTACGCCATCACGTTTCATCAAATTGACATTTTGATTGGCATTGATTTCGCCACGAATGACACGACCAATCGCAATACGACCAATATAATTAGAATAATCTAAACTTGTTATTTGCATCTGAATTGTACCTTCTACAATTTTAGGTGCAGGAATATGCTCAACAATACAATCTAATAAATATTCGATATTTTCAGTTTTTGTTTTCCAGTCAGCTCCCATCCAATTGTGTTTAGCTGAGCCAAAAACGGTTGGGAAGTCCAATTGCTCTTCTGTGGCATCAAGGGCAAACATCAATTCAAAAACAGAATCATGCACCTCATCTGGGCGACAGTTTTCCTTATCTACCTTGTTGATAACCACAATCGGTTTCAAACCTTGCTCAATCGCCTTAGAAAGTACATATCGAGTTTGTGGCATAGGACCCTCGAAAGCATCTACTAACAGCAAACAGCCGTCTGCCATGTTTAACACACGCTCCACTTCACCTCCAAAATCGGAGTGACCAGGTGTGTCTATAATGTTGATTTTTACGCCTTTGTACATTACTGACACATTTTTTGCCAAAATAGTAATGCCTCGTTCACGCTCCAAATCATTGTTATCAAGAATCAGCTCACCTGTTGCTTGATTGTCTCTAAACAACTGGCAATAATGGAGGATTTTATCTACCAAAGTTGTTTTCCCGTGGTCAACGTGCGCGATAATAGCGATGTTGCGAATCTGCATGAAAAGAAATTGAAATGAAAATAAATGAAAAGATACAAGGAAAAGAGGTTTCCTTAAATCGGGTGCAAAGGTACGCTTTTTTTTGGAAATATGATTATTTTTTTTGAAACTAAGTGATTTTCTGTTTTTTAACCCTACCTATATACATTTAAGTACGTATATATATGTTGCCCTGTTTTTATTGGGACAAATCTTTTTTTTCAAAAAAAAGGGGAAATACTTGGATAATTCCTTTTTTCTCCCTTGTTTTCGGACGAAACATAGTATAATACATCAATTGCTATTAATTCGTAATATGAAAACAATCGAAGCGTCTCCTGCTAAAGAGTTTTTGCGAGCAGTAAAAGAGGATTTCCGTAAGTATAAAAACTTGGGCGACAAAACCTTTCTACAATTATCTGATGCTGATTTTTATGAAACGCCCTACAACGATGGCAATTCACTAGCTATCCTGATTCAACACATAAGTGGCAACCTTATTTCTCGGTTTAGTGATTTTCTTACCTCTGATGGCGAAAAAGAGACTCGAGATAGAGATTCAGAGTTTATCCCACATAATCATACAAAAGCACAACTGCTGCAGATATGGGACAGCGGTTATGATGTGCTGTTTCAAACCTTAGATGAACTAAGTGAATCCGATTTGAGTGTAATAATATACATACGTCATGAGCCGCTAAGTGTCCCCGAAGCACTTATTCGTAGTATGGGGCATATTTCTTATCATATTGGTCAAATAGTATTTTTAGCGAAATTCATCAAGCAACATCAATGGCAGACATTAAGTATTGAAAAAGGGAAATCTGAGGTATATAATCAAGAAATGATAGCAAAAAATGAAAATATTGATGATGAGTAGTTTTTGGGCAAAAAATGATAGACGTGTATAAATAAGTGATTTAGAAATAACTAAGAAATACTTAGGTATATTTTTACTAAATCAATGAAAATATATAGAAAAAAAACAGAGATTTATTTGGACAATTCATATAAACTCCTTACCTTTGCATCTCTTTTCAAAAAAGCGGTAAGGTTATGATTCAAGAATTAGTGAAATTTGTTCAAGAAGGCTTCAAAAGAGAAGATCATCCTTCTTTCAAATCCGGTGATACGGTAAATGTTTACGTTAGAATTGTCGAAGGTGACAAGGAACGTGTGCAGCAATATAAAGGCGTTGTGATGCAACGCAAGGGTACAGGTACAACCGAAACATTTACTGTAAGAAAGATTTCTTCAGGAGTAGGGGTTGAGCGTATTTTCCCAGTTCATTCACCAAATATCGAAAAGATAGAGGTGTTGAAGCGTGGCAAAGTACGTCGTGCAAGATTGTACTACTTACGTACCAAAGTAGGAAAACAAGCTCGTATCAAGGAGCTCATTACAAAAAAATAAGTTCTTTCAATAACTCATTCTCTTTCAGTTCAATAAGTTAGATTTGAAAAAAAATCTAAAAAAAAGTGAAAAAAATTTGGTAGATTCAAAAAAACTCCCTAATTTTGCATCACAATTAAGAACAAGGAGATATGCCGATGTAGCTCAGTTGGCCAGAGCACTTGATTTGTAATCAGGGGGTCGGGGGTTCGAATCCCTCCATCGGCTCTAAGGAATTGAAAATAGAAAATTGGAAATAGAAATCTCAGTTTTCAATATTCTGTTTTCAATTTTTTTTAGGGGCAATACCAGAGTGGCCAAATGGGGCAGACTGTAAATCTGCTGGGAAACCTTCGGTGGTTCGAATCCATCTTGCCCCACAGTTCATTAGTTTGAAGACGAAAACAGGAAGAATATTTATGATACACATTCAATGTGTATCATAAATATTACCAACATTCTAAATGTTTTCATTTTTATTGTTAAGATTAAAAGCGGGAGTAGCTCAGTTGGTAGAGCATCAGCCTTCCAAGCTGAGGGTCGTGGGTTCGAGTCTCATCTCCCGCTCTTTTCTGTGTGCTGAAGTAGCTCAGTTGGTAGAGCACATCCTTGGTAGGGATGAGGTCGCCGGTTCGATTCCAGTCTTCAGCTCCATATCATTCATTGTGTAAATCTTAGATAACTTTTACTAAAATGGCAAAAGAAAAATTTGACCGTAGTAAGCCCCATGTTAATATTGGGACAATTGGACACGTTGACCACGGTAAAACGACCTTAACTGCAGCTATTACTACTGTATTAGCTAAGAAAGGACTTTCAGAAGTAAGAGATTTCTCTTCAATCGATAATGCTCCTGAAGAAAAAGAACGTGGTATTACTATTAATACAGCTCACGTAGAATATTCAACATCAGCTCGTCACTATGCGCACGTTGACTGTCCAGGCCACGCCGATTACGTGAAAAACATGGTTACAGGTGCTGCACAAATGGATGGTGCTATCATCGTGGTTGCTGCTACAGATGGCCCTATGCCACAAACTCGCGAGCATATCTTGTTAGCTCGTCAAGTAGGTGTACCACAACTTGTGGTATTTATGAATAAAGTAGATTTAGTTGATGATGAGGAGTTATTAGAACTTGTAGAGATGGAAGTTCGTGAGTTGCTTTCTTCTTATCAGTTCGACGGTGATAATATTCCAGTAATTAAAGGTTCTGCATTAGGTGGTCTTAATGGTGATGCTAAATGGGAAGGGGTAATTATGGATTTGATGGATGCAGTAGATAGTTTCATTCCTACACCTCCTCGTGATATAGAGAAACCATTCCTAATGCCAGTTGAGGACGTATTTTCTATCACAGGTCGTGGAACTGTTGCCA
>JAAFHL010000200.1 GCA_013298365.1 Bacteroidota bacterium
TTTTCGAACAATCGGGCAGGAAATTACCATTAGGTACTTTTGCAAGGTTTAGAAATAGTTAGTTGAAAGTTGAAAATGGAGA
The DNA here is from genome assembly GCA_013298365.1 of Bacteroidota bacterium. GTDB lineage: Bacteria > Bacteroidota > Bacteroidia > J057 > J057 > JAAFHL01. Next base: position 83 of record JAAFHL010000200.1, read on the forward strand.
GTTGAGAGTTAGCGTAAATACTTAATAGAGAACTAATTAATAGATAGTTATCTTCTTAATTTATTGCACAGGTACTTAACTGTCTAAAATAATAGAAAATATGTCTAAAAATGCTTATGAGTCTATGCGATTTATAGGCATTTTTAAGTGTTACGACAAAATTTGTGCCATTTAGAATCGTTATTTTTTTCTGTGCCGTAGGCACTAAATATCGGTAGAAATATGAATATAACGTATCATTTTATTCGTTTTTTCGTGCCTGCACGAAAAAAACTGGCGGATTTGAGGTAATTTATTGATTTCTACCGATATTTTATTATCCCTAACGGGATAAAGATAATAAAAATGGCAGACATGTTGTTATAAGTTAAGAATACAGCACTTTTACATCTAACAAGGGGCTTACATTATTCATTAGAGATAAAATATACGATTTTGGCATTATTCTTGCTAAAAAAATAAATTCTATGAGGTATAAACAACTAACCATCATTTATTATGTTATTTTGATATGAAATACATAACTACTCTACTGCTCGTTTTTCTAATCTATAAAAGTGTTTTGGGGCAGCAAATCGCTGTATCTGATTCATTTTCGATAAAATTGAGCCTTTCTGGGCTTACGTTCAATGAGCCGAAAGCCACAACAACAGGTTCAAACAATCGTATGAGAGCCATGAGTTGCGAGATAAATCAACGTTTGGAAGCTGATGCAAGTTATTTGCTAAAAGGTGAAAATGAGAATGCACTCATTTTATATCGTATCAAACCTGAGACACTTCGTGCAGCAAAACTCTCAAAAGCAGCCTTAGATTTTGTACAAATGGTGGCTTCTGATGCAATCTCAACTTTGAGCGAAGGCGATGCAAAAGAGGAGATGACGAGTGCTATTCCTTCGATTTGCAAAACGCTTCATGCAGATTGGGTGCAAGTATCAAGTTTTGATGCGCAAAAAGAGTGGACAGAGTGCGTACATCGAAATAAATGCTATCATATTATCGTTTTTAAGGCAGGAAAAGGATATGCCGAGGTGATTATTTTCTATAATGGAGAATATCAAAATTTTATCAGTCAAGAATTGCCCAATATTATTACTTCTCTTTCTTTTGAATAATATAAAGGCATCAAAAATGCAACAAGGTTTTGAGAATATTATTTTCTCAAAGCCTTGTTTTTTTAATAGTTACTATTTTTCAAACGCCAAAAAAACGTTTTCAATGATTGTACAACACTCATTCAATTGCGCTTCTGTAATGACAAGCGGTGGAGCAAAACGAATGATATTGCCATGTGTAGGTTTCGCTAATAAACCGTTTTCTGCCAAATTTACGCAGATATTCCAAGCCGTTTCGCTTTCTTCTGTATCGTTTATGACAACTGCATTTAACAAGCCACGCCCTCTTACCAAAGTAATCAAATGAGGGCATTTTGCTTGTAGTTCTACCATCTTTTGACGAAAAATAATGCCCATTTTTTCCGCATTTTCCACCAAATTTTCTTCTTTTACCACCTGCAAAGCGGCAACTGCTACTACACAAGATAGCGGATTTCCCCCAAAAGTAGAACCATGTTGTCCAGGCTTGATACAAAGCATAATCTCATCATCTGCCAAAACTGCCGAAACAGGCAACACCCCCCCTGAAATCGCTTTTCCCAAAATCAATACATCAGGGCGCACATCTTCATGGTCAGAAGCCAACATTTTGCCAGTACGAGCAATGCCTGTTTGCACTTCATCTATCATTAACAACACATTTTTTGCTTTACATAATTGCTCTACGGCTTTGAGATAGCCCGCAGGCGGCATATATACACCTGCTTCCCCTTGAATCGGTTCGAGCCATACTGAACATACATTGGGATTCTCCAAAATATTTTCCAAAGCCGCCAAATCCCCATAAGGTACAATTTCGTAACCTGGTAAAAAAGGACCAAAATTGCCTGTAGAACTTGGGTCAGTAGAGGCAGAAATTACGCCCAAAGTGCGTCCATGAAAATTGCCTTCAACCGCTACAATAATGGCTTGATTTCCCCCTATTCCTTTTTTTTCATAGCCCCATTTTCTTGCCAATTTCAACGCCGTTTCGTTTGCTTCTGCCCCAGAGTTCATCATTAAAACTTTATCGTAGCCAAAATATTCTGTGATATATTTTTCGGCTACCCCCAAGCGATTGTTATAAAAAGCACGAGAAGTTAGGGTCAAAGTTTGTGCTTGTTCAATGAGCGCATGAATGATTTTTGGGTGGCAATGTCCCTGATTTACAGCACTATACGCAGAAAGAAAGTCAAAATATTGCTTTCCTTCTGGGCTGTATAAATAAACCCCTTCTCCCTTTGCCAATACCACAGGTAGGGGGTGATAGTTGTGCGCACCATAGCGATCTTCTAATGCGATAGCCTCTGCAGAGGCATTTAAGACGGTTGTTTGTGTCATAATGAATTATTTTTTTTACAAAGATACATACTTATTGGCAAATTTTGAATGCTTTTTTATTGCAAAAAAAACATCACTTTTAAGCCCAAAATAAAAACAAAATATAGACACATATAGTTGTGAATATACTTTTCCGTTCAGTTATTTATAATTTATCATCATGACACAAGCACAATTTCAAGCACGTATAGATGCTGACATCAAAATAGAGCCAAAGGACTGGATGCCTGAGGCATATCGTAAAACCTTGATTCGCCAAATTTCACAACATGCGCACTCTGAAATAGTAGGTATGTTGCCAGAGGGAAATTGGATTACTCGTGCGCCTTCTTTGCGCAGAAAAGCCATTTTGTTGGCAAAAATTCAAGATGAAGCTGGGCATGGACTATACCTATATAGTGCCGCTGAAACCTTGGGTAAAACTCGTGAGAGCATGATTGATGACCTTCATACAGGTAAGGCAAAATATTCCAGTATTTTTAACTATCCTACCCTTTCTTGGGCAGATATGGGTTCGGTGGGGTGGCTCGTAGATGGCGCAGCGATTATGAATCAAGTGGCTTTGTGCCGTACCTCGTATGGTCCGTATGCAAGGGCGATGGTGCGTATTTGCAAGGAGGAAAGTTTTCATCAAAGACAAGGTTATGAGGTTATTATGACCTTGTGCAGAGGGACAGCAGCGCAAAAACAAATGGCGCAAGAGTCGCTCAATCGTTGGTGGTGGCCTGCTTTGATGATGTTTGGTCCAAAAGATGAAGACTCTCCTAACACCGAGCAAGCGATGAAATGGCGTATCAAACGCTTTACAAATGATGAATTGCGTCAGCGTTTTATAGATGCTACTGTGCCACAAGCGGAGTTTTTGGGGCTTACGATTCCCGACCCCGATTTGAAATGGAACGAAGAAAGACAGCATTATGATTCGGGTAATATTAACTGGGAAGAGTTTTATCAGGTAATCGCAGGCAATGGTCCTTGCAATACAGCGCGCCTGGCAGCTCGTCAAAAGGCACATGACGAAGGAGAATGGGTACGTGAAGCAGCAATGGCATACAGCAAAAAACAAGAACAACGTAACAAACAAGTAGCATAAACTTGCAGATGACACAGATGTAAGCAGATTTCGCTGATACTGCGTTCATCTACGAGAAATAACAAATAATAGTCATGAACAACTGGCCACTTTGGGAAATATTTATCCGTAGCCGTCAAGGATTAGACCACAAGCACGTAGGCAGCCTACATGCCGCCGATGCGCAAATGGCAATTGAAAATGCGAGAGATGTATATACACGTCGTATGGAGGGTGTAAGCATCTGGGCGGTAGAATCTACAAATATTCATGCTTCTAATCCTGATGAAGCAGATTCTTTGTATGAGCCTTCAAATGATAAGCCTTATCGTCATCCCACTTTTTATGACATTCCCAAGGAAATTGGGCATATGTAAAAAACAGTTATCAGTCATCAGTGAACAATAAAAAAAAACACTGATAACTGATAACTGATAACTGATAACTCAATATGAATCATTTATTTCAATATACAATCCGTCTTGCTGACAATGCTTCGATTTTGGGACATCGTTTGGGGGAATTGTGCGGACATGGGCCTATTTTAGAGCAAGATATTGCTATGACAAACGTTGCGCTGGATTTAGTCGGGCAAGCTCGTAGTTTTTATCAATATGCAGCCGAAGTGGAGGGCGCAAATCATACCGAAGACGACCTTGCTTATCTACGTGATAATCAAGACTTTCGCAATCTATTGTTGCTTGAACAACCGAATGGACACTTTGGCGATACGATTGCACGTCAGTTTTTGTATGATGCTTATTCCTTTGCTTTTTATCAGGGATTGCGCAAAAGCAAAGATGCAACCCTTGCGGCGATTGCCGAAAAAGCCATCAAAGAAGTAACTTATCACCTGCGTTGGAGCAGTGAATGGGTAGTGCGTTTGGGCGATGGAACAGCAGAAAGCCATGCCAAAATACAAGCAGGTCTTAATAGTTTGTGGCGTTATACAGGCGAAATGTTTGAGATGGACGAGACTGACAATCAAATGCTTGCACAAGGAATTGGCGTGGATTTGGTACTTGTAAAAACCGCTTGGTTGGCAAAGGTAAATGAAGTATTTGCAGAAGCTACGCTTACTTTGCCTTCTGACAAAACTTGGATGCAAAAAGGCAGTAAAAAAGGTATTCACACAGAGCATTTGGGCTATATTTTGGCAGAAATGCAGCATTTACAAAGGACATATCCGGGTTGTGAGTGGTAGTCATCTACTTTTCTCGCAGATGAACGCAGATGAAAAGACGCAGATTTTCGCAGATTTTTATATTCTGTGCAAATCTGCGAGAACAAAACAACAAACATGAAAGACATAGAAAACCGACAAGATATAGAAAAACTATTTACACTTTTTTACGAAAAAGTATTTGCAGACGCTGAAATAGGCTATTTTTTTACCGAAATAGCCAAAACAAATTTGGAAGCTCATCTGCCACATATCGCAGATTTTTGGGAAATGGTTTTGTTTCAAAAAGAAGGTTATACTAAAAATGTCTTACAAGTCCATCAACATTTGCACGAAAAATCGCCCCTCAAAGCCGAACATTTCCAGCGTTGGCTCTCTATCTTTGTAGAAACAGTAGATGCACATTTTGCAGGGGAAAACGCAGAACGTGCCAAGCAAAGAGGGCTTTCTGTGGCAACGGTCATTCAAATGAAACTATAACATGACGCAAGAAAAAATACATAGCATTTTAACAAGTGTAACAGACCCCGAAGTGCCTGTACTTACGATTTTGGATTTGGGCATTGTGCGGGAAATTAAGCAAGAAAATGCGGCAATCGAAATTTCGATTACGCCGACTTATTCGGGCTGCCCTGCTATGGGTACGATTGCCGATGACATTTGTAAGGCATTTCGGGCAGAAGGCATAGAAAATATTTCGGTAAAAATGGTGCTTTCGCCTGCGTGGACTACGGATTGGCTTTCGGAGGAAGGCAAAAAGAAGCTTTCTGCGTATGGCATAGCTCCGCCCTTAGATCATGATGCCGACAAAGCCGCTCTGTGGAAGGGCGCAAAACTTATTCCTTGCCCGCAATGTCAGTCCACAAACACCAAAATGATTTCGATGTTTGGCTCGACAGCTTGTAAGTCCTTGCATCAATGTAATGAGTGTTATGAGACTTTTGATTATTTTAAGTGTTTGAAGTGATAGATGGGTTTTTTATAAAAAAATGATGGCGGTAATCATTGAGCGAAGCCGAACTATTGAAAAAATTACTGCGTAATTTTAGGCTATTTCACTCAAAAAAAAGTGTGCTACACTTATAGGCAATTTTTGTAGAGACAAGTCTGAAACCATGTTTTTTGCATAAAGTAGGCGTTGCAACCTCCACTTTATGCAAAAAAATACAGAAACGGTTGGAGAACCAAATTATTAACCTGTTATATACACTTTTAAGGCTTTTGCTATTTCAAATTCTGGATTTGCTATCACAATATTTCTTACAAAATATTGAAATAATCCCCCATCTGATTCCATAGAAATCTTGCCCGCAGAAAAAAGCATAATACAATCATAGTTGATTCGGAGATGCTTGCCAAAAGACATTGAAATGTAATCAGATTCGCCATATCTATCCCATTGAAAACATTCATAATTGCCCTGTTCTGCCAAACCCCAAAAATCATTTTTGCTTTTACAGTTCTTTAAGTCTGCCAATAACTGTTCTACATCATCATCGGTTTCTCCGAAAATGTCCAATTGTTTTTCCACAAATTGTGCCATTTCCATAGTAAAAATGCTTTCTTTTAGCGACCATTTCCAAGCATTTTCCGATTCTTGTCTTTCAAAAATCGGTAAATAATACCCTTCATTTTGCAGTGCATCTTCGATTTCTTCTATCGAAGTTTTCGCACTTTTCATCTCCGATTTGCTAATACTAAAATTAGTGCAAATGCCAATGGATAAATACTGTCCCATAATTTGTGTATTTTATTGTGAATAATATTGATTTTTACTAATATTTAGCGAAAAGGTTGCATAAAAAGTGAAATATAATAGAGTTTTTTTATTTTTATGTTGAAATGGTTTTTGCTATCTTGCTGGTAATAAGGATTTTATATCTGGATAGTATAAACGGAAAAACGCACCGCTTTTGAGGCGATGCGCTGGGTTTCAAGCTAATATTTTGAGTGAATTAATCTACTATCAGTTTCATCGTCTGCGTTTCTGCTGGTGTTTCCCAAGCAATAATATATGTCCCAACTCCTAAAGGCTCTTTCATTAGTGAAATATTATTTTCGCCTTCTTGCAATGTTAGTTCTTTTTGAAGAACCTCTTTACCCGCAATATCAATTACTTTTATGGTTCCTGTTGCAGCTTGTTTGCCAATAATCTTCAATAAAAAAACGCCCCCAGATGCGGGATTAGGATAACATTCCATTTGATACATGTTCTGCAAATCATTTCCTTGACAGCCCACATCATTAACATCATCACTATTATGAGATAAACGAGTCATGTCTATCTCATTTTCATCTGTAATGCTTGGGAAGCTTGCCATAGAAGCAGTTACGGTAATGGGGCTTGCGTAATATCTATCTCCAGTAGATGACGTTACGGTAAGATAATAGGTAACAGAACCTGATGAATGTAAAAGTGGCGCAGAAAAATTCATAGAAGATTGACCTGCTGAATATGCAACCGAGTGAATCACAGAACCACATACATCTGAAATCTTCAGATAACCCGTACCGCTACTGTTGAACGTCCCGCTACATTTTTGAAGTGAAAAATAAATAAAACCTCCACTTATGCTTGTTACTTTGGCTTTGAGTACACTGCTGCCCAAAAAAGTACCACAACTTGCAGAAATACTGCTTGATGGACAAGTCGTAAAATTACCAATACTTGGGTTCGCAGAATAAGTAGGTGTAAATAAATCTGCAATAATACATGGGTCATAAGTTGTGCCTGTTGGACAAGGGCAAGAGGCTGTATTTACATTTCCTGGGCAAATTTCTGTGTGTACATGAACCGCTATAGTATTGGGGCTGGTAGAACCCGATTTTCCAATATATGTTCCAGCACTCACATTACTGCCTGTAGATACGCCAATAGAGCTGCAATGCAATACGATAAATGTAAAGTTGTAATAACTATTGTAGATACATATCTTGCCTGTGTTTCCACCTATCCCAGTAACAACGCCTGAAATGGGTGCGTAAATAGATACATTTGTACTGCCGCCTACCCCTTGGTCAAGCCCTTTGTGTGCATGGCTGGTGCAAGATGGTGTACAAATACTTGAAGCCCCGTATGTTGCCAAATATGAACCCGTTACAAAGCCTGGTGTAGCACTACTACTTGAGCTTGGCATAGCTGTGTATTGTTTCTGAAACAGCCTGTTTGTGTAGCGAATCATGCGTGAGTTGGTAGCATAATTGGTATTTGCATTAAAACCCCCAATTTGGGCATACGTTGAGTTTGCTACTATGCACATTAGCACAGATAGCATTAGAAATAAGATGTTTTTCATATTTTGTTAAGAAAAATTAATGAACAATAATTGTATTG
>JAAFHL010000198.1 GCA_013298365.1 Bacteroidota bacterium
ATAGATTGGGATTTGTGCCTGTTTTGCAATATGCGTAGCTATCATAATAAAATTCTGGGTCAGCTTGCGCAGAAATGACAATATTTTGGCTAAAAACACTGCTTGCGCAACCGCCTATGGCAGGAATCGTGTGAGAAATGCTAAACGTGCCAGCCGTACTTGTTGCCAGGTCAATATGTCCACTTAGGGTATCTATATTGAGCGTGCCACCTGTGAGGGAGGTATAGGCAAAGCTGCCATTATTTTGAGAAAGACTCATAATAGGATTGTTGTTTGTGATACAAAAAGAGGTTGCATTATAGGCAAAATTGGCATCAGGTGCAGGCACAATGATAATACTCTGTTGGAAAATATCGCCCAAAGGGTCGCTTGCAGTCGGAGCAATCGTATTTGTTACCATATATGTACCAACAGGGCTTGCGTTGAGGTTGATGCTACCTGTAATGGGGTCAATGTTTAAATTTCCTGTACCCGAAATGGTTTGTGCAGCATAAACGCCATCAGTTCCGCCATTTGCATGAATTGGCAGCAGGTTTATGCCCAAAGCTTGACAAAACACATTGCCATTATAGGAAAATTCGGCATTTGCCATGATTTTGTCATTAGCTGATAGATAGCTTATGGAGAGAGAGAGAAAGCACAAAAGAAATATTTTTTTCATATCTGTTCATTTTATCCACAAACTTAATTGTTTTTTGGGATAGGTACAAATAATTGAAGGCAAAGAAAAAAGGAAGCACCCGAAAGCACTTCCTTTTCTGTATAAAATAAGAGATAAATTTACCTTGCTACGGTAATTGTACCCGTTCTATCTTCTTTTACGCCATCAAAAGTAGTGGCTTTTACTACGTAAACATATACACCTTCAGGGATAATTTTGCCATTTATGTCCTTTCCGTCCCATCTAAAACCAGGGTCGTTAGATTCATATACCAAAGTTCCCCAACGATTATATACACCTATGTAAAAAGCTGAAAGATTATAGCTACCAATATAGAAATAGTCATTTGTGCCGTCATCATTGGGTGAGAAAGCCGTAGGTACAGAAACTGTTACTACACGTCTTACTTCGATATTTTTGCTTAATGTAAAAATACAACCATTTTCATCTACGGTAGTCAGCAAAACACTGTATCTGCCAGGTGCTTTGTACTCATGAATAGGTGTTGGAGATTGTGAAGTTGTTTCATCTGCAAAGTTCCAATTCCATGTAGCCAAAGGTATAGTACTTTGTGTACCAAAACTAATTGGCAATGAAGGCATTTCTACCTGTGTATTACTCACAATCATTTGAACATCTTCTGGCAAATGCACCGTACCTGTTACAGGATAAAAGGTACTCTTACAGCCTTGCCCAGTGGTAAGTTGTATATAATAGGTTTGTGAAGTAGAAAGCTCTGGGCTGATATAAGAATTACCTGTATAGAACGGCTCTAAACTTGTAGGAGAGGTGTACCAACGTACGACATCGCCTACTGAAGCTGGGTCTATCGAGAATACTGCCTTATCACCTACACAAACCGTATCTTGATGTATTTCAGGAAGATTTGGGAGCGCATTTACCCTTACGGTTTGTGTAACACTGTTTACACAGCCCGAATCAGAAACCGCAGTAAGCGTTACCGTATGATTACCTGCACTTGTGTACAAAAACTCAGGATTTTTCACTGTCGAAGTAATCGGTGGCTGCTCATTAAATAGCCATGTATAGCCATTTGTTTCATCTACGCCTCCAGTAGTGATTTCTGTTGTATTAGTAAGGAACATTTTATCCCCTAAACACGGCTCATTATTGGTAAAACTTGGATTTGCGATAGGGTTAATAATGATATTTTCTACCAAAGTATCTTTACAACCTTCGCTTGTGCTTACCAATAAAGTAATGCTATAAGTCCCTGCGCCACGTGGCTCATAGTCAAATACTGGATTTTGCTCATTAGAAGCCACATTTCCTACCCCAAAATTCCAGTACCATGCTGTAACAGGCGTTGCTGCACCTACCGTAGATAAATCGCTAAATTGTGCTACTTCATTTTCACATCTGTTTACCACCGTAAATGCTGCAACAGGTTGTGGGAATACAAGCACAGGCAAAGTAACTGTGTCTTTACAGCCATTATTAGTAGTAACAATTTGTGTTACATTATAATTACCAGGTGCAGTGAATGTATGCGAAGGAGAATAACCCGAAGCATTATTACTTGTCCCGCTTGCAGGGTCGCCAAAAGTCCAATTTGGATTGATGATATAGTCTAAGTTACCTTCTACTGTAGCTGTAGAAATGAAGGGCATCGCATCTACCTTACATACTGCTTTTGTGGTGAAATTTGCATCAGGTTTTGGGTGAATGATAACCGTTTGTGTATAACTATCCGTACAACCATTGTTTGATACTGCCGAGAGCGTTACATTGAATTGCCCATACGTAGCATAAACATGGTTTTCATTTTGAAGCGTTCCTTGCGAAGCATCACCAAAATCCCAGTTGTAGCTTGTGATTGTGCCGCCATTTGCAATCGTAGTTTGATTGGTAAAATTAGCTGCTATTCCTTCACACACATTTGCAAAGCCAAAATCTACCACAGGGACGGCTGTAACCGTAATCGGTGCAGTAAATGTATGGACACAACCATTGTTGGAGGTTACGCTCAAACTCACATTATAGCTTCCTGATTGTGCATATACATGGTTTGGAGAAGTTTGGTTCGAAACATTTTCTACCGAAGTAGGGTCGCCAAAGTTCCAACTCCAAGCAATAATTGCACCTGCCGAAAGTACAGACAAGTCGGTAAATACAGTGGGTGTACCAGCACAAGCGGTTGTTGCGGTAAAGTTTGCCGTAGGATTGGCAAAAGCTGCTACGGTGGCAAAAATAGTATCCCCTGGGCAACTTCCACTACTTGGAATCATATATACCGTTGTATCATTTTGAATATTGCTCAATGTAATAGAAGGATTTGCCAATCCATTATTCCAAACAAAACTTGTTCCACCACTTGCCGTAAGGGTTGTATTTGTACCTGTACATACACCCATCATACCCGATATTTGTCCAATAGGACCATAAGTTACGGTTACCGTTTCAAATGTAGGCAAACTTGAACAACCATCTACAAAACTCACCACCGAGTAAGTTGTGTTTGTATTGGGTGCAACTGTAATACTATTAGAAACATCACCTGTACTCCACAGGTAATTTGCACCTCCCGAAGCCGTAAGCGTAACACTATCACCCCCACAAATAACGGGGTTATTGGGCGTAATATCTACAGCAGGTGTAGGATATACAATAGCAGTTACAAAATCTACGGTAGAACATAAGCCCAGAGTAGAACTTACCGTATAATTGACCGTTATCGGATTCGGTCCAGGATTTACCATAGAAACCATGGGATTCGAGGTACTTATAGAAGAAAGCCCTGTACCTGGCGACCACGAGTAAGTTTGTCCAGGAATGCTGGTAGAACCTAATTGAAATTGATAGCCCGAACACATCGAAATATCTGAACCTGCATCAGCCGTTGCACCTGTAGGAATATTAATTGTACCTGTAACCGTATTTACACAACCAAAAGTATCTTGTATGACTACCTGCCAAGGGTAAGTACCTGGTGCAGGATATAGGTGCATAAACGTAGAATCTGTAGCATTTGGACTCGAACTTACATTCCCATTTCCTGTCCAATTATACGTAGGATTCAGAGAAGTTGGGTCAGGATAAGCCGTAAAGATTACCTCATTACAGTTATTATAATTCGCCGTTGCCGTTGTATTTGTCATACCTTGTGTAATAACCAAAGTAATGGTAAACTGTACAGAACCTGGAATAGGACAATGGTCATCTTTTACGGTTACAACAAAGGTGTAAGTTCCTGCTCCAGGCGGCGTAAAGCAAAAGTGTGCCGTAGGAGCCATATTTTCAACTGTATCTTGATTTGCAGGATTTGACGCATCATAAAAGACCGCATTTGCTGGCATATTAGGTCCAGGTGTCCAGTACATCGTAAAAATACCGCCACCAATACCTGTAGTATCTATGGGTAAGTCAAAACATAATGGAACATTTACACAACCAAATCCTGTATTCGGATCAAAAGGCGGCACATTTACCCCACCCACAGTCAAACCTGTAATAGGACTCGCTGGCGGATTTGAGACACAGTTACCATTTATTACCGTAATTTGTATATCACGTGTGATTTGTCCAATTTGTACGCCATTTCTCCATTCGGTTACCACAATACACATTACCCCAATTACGGTTCCACCAGGATTAGGGTTAAAAGCCACGTCCCCTGTAATAGGGTCCACCGTTACATTCCAAGTAGAGCCAAGGGGAGAAGTTGGGCTATATCCACCTGCTGCTGTATAAGGAACAGAAACCCCATTTCCGCTATAACATGGTCCTAAAGCATAAGAAAGTGAGTCACCATCAGGGTCTGTTGCCCCTTGATTGAAAGAGTAATATTGTCCTGCACAAATGTAAGGTGTAGGTACATTGGAAAAGACAGGCGAGCTATTGCAAGGAGACAAAGTTAAATCTATACATACAGGTCCATTAAAAATACCTGCGCCATCTGCCCCAGAGGTAATGGCATAATTACGACAGCAATTCGACCAGTCAAAACAAAAAGTCGTACAGTTCGTGTTACAAAGATTTACATCTGTATAATAAACCGCACCTGCTACCCCATTTATGGCAGCGTTAGGATTCGTACACTGTGTACCACTTGCCACCGCAGAAGGACACAAAGGCGTTACTTCTGAAAAAGAAACCAAAGTCCAAGTTGTTCCGCCAGAGAATGTACAGTTTGCAGGAGAACCTACAAAATTAAGCGACGGTTGAGGATACGGATTTGCATTTGTTGGCGGCAAATAAGAGCTTGTTGCCGAACCGTCACAGTCCAAGTAAACAGAACTATATATCCGATAGGTACAACCATTAAGACATTCATACGTCAAGTCTGCACCCATAAAGTGAGATGCGTAAGAGGTAAAGAATGTAATGGCGAAAGCGAGTGTAAGTAGTAACTTAGTGCGCATATTATGATAGATGAATTTATGTGTAATGAACAGTAATTGAAAATGTAAGAATTTTCCATAGATTTACTTTCTATGCAAATCTACGAGACAAAGTGCGTTATTTTTTTTGAAATTTCCAAATGTAATCAGATAAAATAGCGTTTTTTATGCGTGTATGGTAAATGTTTATACTTAAACGGTATCCAAATTTAGTCTAAATATACAACGATTCTTTTTACATAAACAGATATGTGTCGGAAAGGCTCGGCATTTGAGTTAAATACTTTTTCATTTTTGACCTGTGCCAAAAATTCCTGTGAGGATTTGCTTGCATCATAGTGCAGCACAATATAAAAGCCTTTGGTTGCTGGCGAAATTTTCCCTTTTTTCCAATCACTAATTGTGCCACTATAATCGCCCAAAAAGCCATAGAATAAAATGGGAGCTTCATTTAACTTTGCCAAATCGCCTAAAGCCATGCCCGTTTTTATGCCTGATGGTGAATGCCACTTGCCGCCTATGTTACTGATATATATTGCCTTAACCTTCGTTCTTGTTTCATCTTTCCATGTAATCGCTATCTCATCGGGACTTTCTCTGTATATATAGGTACATGGTTCTGTTGCTGCCCCAATAGTCGCAACTTTTCCTCTTTTCAAATTATCTGGACCAAACAAAGCGACCAATTTTTCTTCCGAAGTATTTTTCACAATAGGTCCCATTCTTCTCCCTGGCAAAAAGACCCAATCATTTTCGGTAGAAACAGCATTTGTTTCCGATTTTCGGGCATTCACATCAGTTTGCCCCTCATTGCCTTGTATCACATTTGGCGAAGTTTCCACAAACTTTAACCCTCCCCCATGCACCCACCCTACAATTCCTGCTGTGTTTTTGATTAAATACCAAGCATCTGTGAATTTTTGCCCTCTAAACACATATTCTGAAAGCCTTGCAGTACGTTGATATAAATATTCTGCTTCTTCATCAAGGCGCATTGTGCCTACTTTTGGCATCTGATTGCCTGGAAATTGCTTTATCAATAAACCATCTACCCAGCATCTTACCCGTTTTGGACGAGACATTTCACGATACTCCACAGCCTCCTCCTCTGTGTGTCGCAACGCAACAGCAGATTCTGCTTCTTCCTTTTCTGCTTCATCTAAACTCCTACTTGTGGTAGTCGGTATAGGGCTGTCTTCTTCCTTCTTTTTGGTGGGAGTTGGGCGGCAAGCAAAGCAGAATAGGAGAAAAGTGGAGATAATGAGTGTGTAACGCATGGGAAAAGTTGCTTATTTCTTAAACAAAGAATCCACAAACTCCTTTGGGTCAAATACTTGCAAGTCATTTACCCCCTCGCCTACGCCCAAATATTTTACAGGAATTTGAAACATATCTGAAATACCAATCACAACGCCGCCTTTTGCTGTGCCATCAAGTTTGGTAAGCGCAAGGGCAGAAACTTCTGTTGCTTTGGTAAATTCCGTTGCTTGAATGATGGCATTTTGCCCTGTAGAAGCATCTAAGACCAACAAAACTTCGTGCGGGCAATCTGGTAAAGCCTTTGTCATGCTACGTTTGATTTTGCTCAACTCATTCATCAAATTGATTTTGGTGTGCAAGCGACCTGCTGTGTCCAAAATAACCACATCTGCCCCTATTCTTATGCCTTCTGCTACGGTTTCATACGCCACAGAAGCAGGGTCAGCGTTCATGCCTTTTTCCAAAATACGCACCCCCACCCTGGCTGCCCACAACTTCAACTGCTCGACAGCTGCTGCACGAAAGGTATCACCCGCACCAAGCAACACAGAATAACCTTTATTTTTGAGTTGATGGGCAAGTTTACCAATCGTAGTCGTTTTACCTACCCCATTTACCCCTACAACCATGATAATATACGGCACTTTTTTGCCATCATGAAACATTTTTGGCACTTCAAAATCAACCTCATCTTTGTCAGTATGACGCAACATCAAGGACGCAACTTCTTCTTTCAAAATCGTATCTAACTCCGAAGCTGTGGCATATTTGTCCCTTGCTACACGTTCTTCAATGTTTTTAATGATTTTTAGGGTAGTTGTTACCCCTACATCTCCCGCAATCAATACATCTTCTAAATCGTCAAGGACTTCCTCATCTACTTTTGTTTTTCCCAAGACAGCATTTGCGATGCGAGAGAAAAAACCTTTCTTGGTTTTCTCCAAACCTTGGTCGAGTTTTTCCTTATTTTCTTTGTTGCCAAAAAAGCCAAAAAAAGCCATATTGATATGAAATTTATTGTGGAGGCAGATAAACGGAAAAGAATAGCCTTTTCACGCTCAAACCCTACAATTCAAGTGATTTACTACGTGTTTAATTGCGCAAAGATAGGCATTTTATTTAGAAAAATGTACGCTTAATCGCTTTCTCCTAAAAATCATTGAATACTTCTACCACAAAGTTCACAAAGGATTCACAAAGGACACAAACATTCATCAAAAATACGCTACTTCGTGTCCTTTGTGCTGCTTTTTCTTTGTGGACTTTGTGGTTTTATACAATTCATCAAAAATACGCTACTTCGTGTCCTTTGTGCTACTTTTTCTTTGTGGACTTTGTGGTTTTTATAAGATTTCATCGAGAATGCGCTACTTCGTGTCCTTTGTGCTACTTTTTCTTTGTGGACTTTGTGGTTTATTCATTACAAAAAAACCTTAAAACACTCGCCAAAGTAGCCCAAGTTGTGTATTCCACGGATTCAAGCCCGCATTTTTGTGCAAATAAGCGAAATAATTGAAGCGTAAATCTAACGAAGGCACATATCCTTTTCGTATATAGCCTGTTTCTTTTCGCAGAAAACCCAACTCTAAGCCCATAGAAAAAGGCAGAAAAACATTGATTTTTTTGTCTGTTTTATAAACGCCTCCCAAACCTGCACCCACATTCAACTGCGTCAAAGTTCCCCAAGCATTTGGGATAAAGAAGTTCTTGAAATACAAGGCATTAAGGTAAGTGCCGCTATATGTTTGCTCGTTGTATTCATAATATTTCGCATTTTTTACCCATGTTGGCAGAAAAGCAATAGATTCACCCATTTGCGTTTGCTTTGCGATAGGGGCAAAAGCTGTACCTACTCCCAATTCCACCCGATTTGACATATAGGTATTG
>JAAFHL010000002.1:0-11272 GCA_013298365.1 Bacteroidota bacterium
CTCCGTTCAACATTCCAAAAAGGAGCAAAGCGAGGTATATGTGTCAATGTGTTACTATTTGCGAATGAAATTTCCATAGGGCAGTAACTAGTAGTATTTCGATATCCAACGATTTTTTGGGCAAAAGTGAGATGGCAAAATAGTGTAATTGATAAAATAAGTAGAATGTGTCTTGTCATATTTAATAGAATTTGGGGTAAAGATAGTGTTTTTTTATGTTTTGATAAAAAATGTTTTATACAGAAAAAAGGGATTCTTATTAACTGTCTCTTTTTTGCTATATTTGCCGCACATAACTTATTGTTCCAAATGAAATATATTTTTGCCATATTTTGTTGTTTTGCAAGCCTATCACTTGTCAAAGTAGTTGCGAATTTGCCTACTCATCTGCTTATTTCAGACATGGACGAAGATGGTATTCCCGATAAAAAAGACGCTTGTCCAGATACACCTGGCACAAAGGAAAACAAGGGCTGCCCCCCAGGGGTTATTCCGCCTTCGGAGGCATTGCGTTATGATAGGGATAATGATGGCATACTCAATTCCGATGACAAATGCCCTGATGCTGCGGGTACAGTGGCAAAAGAGGGTTGTCCCGTTACTTTGGAGGAAATCATTGCTACGGAGGAAATGCGTGTCCGTCCACCAAAATTAGAAGTCCCAAAAGTAAAAACGCAAATGGGACAGGTAAACTTGGAAAACGAGCCTTTGGCACGCAATCCAACACGAGATGCCGACCATGACGGCATAAAAAACGGTGTGGACAAATGTCCTTTTACCAAAGGTGATGCAAAAAATAATGGCTGTCCTGTTTTTTCGGAAGTAGAAAAAGAGAAAATTTCGGAGGTAGAAAAAGACATTCAATTTGTACCGTATAAAACAGAACTTTCGGAGGAGGGAAAAGAGGCTTTGGAGACTTTGGCAGCGATGATGAATACGGAATATGAGGGAAGTAAGGTACGTTTTGCCATCTATGCAGATGAATGGGGCGGGCAAGAAAGCAATGCAAATTTATCTTTTGGGCGTGCCAAAAGTATAGAAATTTTTTTAGGGGAAAAAAATATAGACAAAATGCGCATACAATTTGACTATTTTGGCGATTTGCGCCCCCCTGTGGGCAAGTGGGACAGAGAATCTCGCAACAGGATACAGTTGGCATTGCATTTGAAATAGTTTTTCAAATGCTCATTTCCATTTTACGCTTGCAATGGTACGTTCTACTTCTTTTTTCATAAAACCAATAACAGGTTCTAAGGAATCGTTGCGCATTGCTGTATTAAAATATACATCTAAGGTCATCGTATGTTTGGGATTTGAAAAAAACACCTCAATAGGTGAACCTACATTTCCATAAATCTCAAATTTTACGCCTTCTCCTTGCGCATTTTTGAAGGCAAGTTCGGTGATATTACTGGCTTTTTTGCTGTGTTTATAAACGAGTTTGCGAAAATCCTCATAATGTGCCATTTTGTCTTTGGTAGAAGTGATGTCTTTATTGGAAATATGCCATTTGCAGCCATATTTCGGAAAATCTATGTCTAACCAACAAGAATCGGCTTGATTGCGGGTGATTTCACCCATGGCAGGATAGTCAAGGGTAAATGGACAAGTTGTATTGCTAAATGTTTTATAATCTACCTTTGCAGGCAGTTCTATACGAGCAAAACCCCAAGGACGAGGCGTTGTATCTTCTTCGCTACCACAAGCAGCAAAGATAAAAAGCATAAAAAATGACAAAATGTATTTTTGCATAAAATAGTCTGTTATTTAGTACAGCGTAAAATAAATAATCTCATAAAACCACTAAGCCACAAAGGAACACTAAGTATTTGGTTCTCTATTCTTTGTGTTTTTAGTTTCTTAGTGCTAAAACATTGAAAAACTTTCTTTACAGGGTGTTTAGGGCTTATAAACTGCCACAATTTCCTCCGCTAAGGTATGATTTATTTCTTGAAATCCCATAGCTGCAAATAGAAGGGCAGCATTTGTATTATTTTTGGCATAACTTGTACGAATTTCTTGACATTGAGGTTCTTTTTTTAAGCGTTCAATTAACAAACCCAAAGCGATTTTGCCAATGCCTTTGCTTTGAAAATCTTGGTCAATCATAAAACGATTTATCCATGCAATACCACTAAAAATGCCATACATCGCAAAGCCAACAGGCGCATTATCTACATTTATGCCCAAAGGTGTGAGTTTTTCAAAATACGCTTGCGCCAAAGAATGCAGTATCGAAGGCATAAAGTTTTTTTGCGCTTCCGATAAAGAGACGTTTATATACAATTCCCAGTTAAATCTATCTAAGGAAACGAGCGAAATATTCATCATGCAAAGAAAAAAGTGGAAAACTAAGGGTTCAGCACTTGTAGCGAATGCCTCATTTCCCCACTTTATATAATCTGATAAATTACGTATTACTTTGTTTCAAATAGGCATCAATCGCCATCATCATAGAAGGCGTTGCAGGTGTAGGCGCTTCTACATCTATGCGCAAGCCCCAAGTGCGTGCCTCTTGTGCGGTTGTTGGTCCAAAAACCGCAATTCTCGTTTCATTTTGCTTGAAATCGGGGAAGTTTTTGAACAAAGACTGAATACTTGTAGGCGAAAAGAAGCAAATCATGTCATAAAAAACCTCTTTTAAGTCTGTCAAGTCGTCATTCATGGTGAGATACAACTCTGCGGAGGTAACGTCCATGCCTTTTTTACGCATTTGATTGGGCAGGTCGCCTTGATGTACATTGCTACAAGGAAAAAGAAATTTCTCTTTTTTAGATTTTTCTAATAAAGGCAGCAAATCCAAGGCGGTTTTGTCGCCTACAAACAACTTGCGTTTGCGAATAACAATATATTTTTGTAAATATTTTGCCGTAGCTTCTCCCACACAAAAATATTTTGTTTCGGGGGGCATTTCGATACGCATTTCAGTTACTAAGCGAAAAAAATGGTCCACTGCAATTTTACTCGTCAGAATAATGCCATTAAAATCCAATGGATTAATGGCTAACTTACGAAATTCATTGAGGGACAAACCATCTACCCTTATAAAGCGGCGAAAGTCAATAGTGATTTGCCACTTTTCAGCAAGTGGTACATAAGGAGCCATTCCGTCGAGCGAAACGGGCTGCGTAATGAGTATAGATTTGACTTTTTTCTTATCGCCCATGCGTCAAAGCCGTTAAACTAAATAAGAACAGTTAAATTACGTAGTGTGTAATTGTGTGTCTATATAGTGTGTGTGTGAAGTTGGATTTAGTTTAAGATACATATATTTTTTAAGCTAAAAAGTATATATACCCTATCGGGGCGCAAAATTACGTAATTATTTGTTTAGTAGTACATTTTCTACGGTTTTTTTTATAAAAGAGTCCAAACCTCCTATTTTTGTTTCTGTTTTTTGGCGCAAAATAGCCATTTCATTTGCAGTAATGATGCCACAATTTAGCATGATTGTATCCATAAATGAGGTAGCATACGCAAATATTTCACGATTTGTATGCGGTTTTATTTCAGCAAAAAAAGCCTTTTCATATTCGCAAACAAGGGAAGTAGCGGCGTGATGAAATGTTTTGCGCAATGTTTCATTAAGGGGAGCTTCTTTTTTCCCAAGTAAAAAAACAATCCCCTCTGCAGCCTGTGGCGTAAAAACATCAAGGCTACATTTCTGTACAATCTGTGCTGAAAGTCCTCTTGCTTGTGCCTCAAATTGGGGTAAAAACATGCCATCTATTTCTTTTTTTTCTAATAAAAACAAAATATCTGCTGCATACTCCACTAAAATAGTGCCTACCTGCGGAAAATGAATCTCCAACATTTTTTGATGCAAGGTAGAAAAAACGCCTATTTTCAAATTTCGGGTAAAATTCTCAAAATGAATCTGCTCATCTATGGCGAGCAAAACAGGTTTCATGGCGGCACGCTGTGGAACAGCCACGATTTCCCAATTTTCTGGCAGGTTAAAATCTATAGCTGTGGCAGGTGCAAGCAAAAAATCCGCATTTTCTGCTTCCAAAAAGCTACTTATTTCCGTGGCTGTACCCCCAAAAGTAGCTTGTATTTGTGCCAAAATGGGCGAAACAAGCGAATGTGAAATATAGGAAATGTGCATGAATGTGTGTATTGTTTTGTAGGGGTTTAGTGCCTAAACCCTCACCAGATTTAAGCACTAAACCCCTACAAAAATCGAACAATGATAAATTTTATCTGTAAAATGTTGGGGCAAAGATAGGGGATTTTTGTTTAGAAAATTACCAGAAGAATGTATTCACATCATAAAAATATTGTTAGTGCTTTAGTCGAAAACGGCAGTAACAATCTAAGATGCCTTTGCAGGTAGGTTGCACCATTGATTTAAATTCGGAATTAAAACATCAAGAAAGGCGCAAAGGTGGCTTTATTACCTTTTCCCTAACCGATAAGATAAGCCCATTCTTAGACTCAAATTGCTGCCTGTAGTAGTTGATGTATTATAGATAGAAACAGGTTTTTCATTATCTACCCACGTATGATAAGCTGTATAGACACCTCTCAATAAACCTACCCCTAATTGATATTGAAAAGACGTTTCCAATATGAGGGATTGTAGTAGCTCATACCTCATTTGTAAGCCACTGCCTAAAAACATATTGCCCCTGGTATTATAGAAGCTAGGAACAGAAAATACAGCAAGATAAGCCGTACCATTACCATATGCTGTATTAGTGTTCATAGTGTCTCTTGGATAAGGTGTTTCCAAAATAATAGAACGATTCATACCGCCTGTTAGCAAAACAGATAAGTTTAGTTTTTTGTAATGCATTATATTTTTTTTCAAAGAAAGACCTGCTTGTATAACAGGAAAAGTTCGGCGCACCGTTGGAAAAAGATTTGAACTTGGCAAAGTATTGATGTACTTAGGGGTAAGTTCATTAGAAAAGCGGCTATAAGAAACCCAAAGCCCTATATCTAAAGGTTTGGTTTGCATAGTAGATGTTATCCCATACACAGGGCAAAAATGGCTGCGGCTTTGTAACCTATTTGCCTTTAAATCTATATAATCAGAAAAACTCATCTGATACCCTCCTATGAAGCCTATACGAAATGTTTGACCATAACATAAAACATTTATGAGTACAAACGCTAGTAGTAATATATTTTTATTTTTTGACATATTGTTTCTTATTGTTGTCCAAATTCATAGATTAGGCTTGTTCTTAAACTAAGATTATTGCCATTCGTGGTAGATGAATTGAAATAACGAAGATAACCAAGATTATCTCCCCTTGTATAATGTTCTTCATTTAAACCAGCTAACATTCCTATCCCCATTTGATATTGTAAAGATAACTTACAGGATAGGCGATTATCTATTTTATAAACACTTTGTACGCCCCCTCCTAAAAACATATTGAGATTCTTATAGATAGGTGTGGCGTGTATCGCTAAATGAGCCATTCCATACGCTGTAGATGTCGAAAAACTATCCCTAATACTTTCTACCTGAGTAGGTAAAGATAAAGCTTTGTTGATTCCTACTGACAATAATATATCAATATGTGCTTTCGGAAAATAAACAATAGGCTTCGCCACAGACATACCTACTTGTAGGGCAGGTTTAATATAATGTATCGTTTTAAATGTATTTAACATAGGAAGACCAGGCTCGGCTCTGGTAGAAATACTATTTGCATAACTCGTTTTTAGGGCAAATAAACTTATGCCTATTTTACCAAAATCTGCTGCTATTTCGCCTCCATATACGGTATGGAAATAGGGAAGGTTATGCAAAGTATTTCCTCCGTTAATTTTGTAATATTGAGAGTAGCTAATTTGCCCTCCTCCCATAATAGCAATACTTAGTTTTTGAGCAGAGATAATATTACTAAAAAATAAAGATATAATAAAGAGGCTAAGTGTTTTTCTTATTTTCATTTTAGCGTTAAATTAAAAGTATATTACACAGTTATTGAAAGATAAGTGTCTTTCAATAACTGTGTGAAAAATTAAGAACTATTTACCAATAGGCTCTTCTTGCCATAATTTGAAATTGACCGCCTGAACCACTACCTACTGAAGCCGAATTTGACCATACTGTATTACTCGCAGCCGAAGGTAATTCGTGATAAGGTACAGGCAGATCATTATCTGTTACCCAATAAGGGCTATCTTTTGAATAATAACTGTATTCTTTGTTTGATTTTATTCCACACACAGACCCATAAAATAATTGATTATTAGATAATGTAACGGAAGAGTAATCATTTGACCATTTTACTTTCTTAGTGTTGGCAATAGTACCAGCATCTTTCTCATAAACTAAGTAATGCAAAAACTCTGTTTCGTCAAAAAATCCGTGTCCTGGATAGATAGCAGGGTCGTACGCCAAGATATGGGATACAATACTAGCTCCACCAGAAACAACAATCCAATTATTCAAATCGCTATTGCCTACTTTTTTCATAGGTTTACTATCCTCAGGGTCATTAAATGATACACCACACCCTTGAGTCTGAGCAGCTAAAAATGATACCTCCGCTTTGCCACACAACCAACATTCTTTTTTATCACTAATTCTGATTTTGTTGAAGAACACTTCTTTGTAGAAGAAGCCTCGCTCATGCGTTTTCTCCGTTTCTTGCTTGTGTATGCTCAATCGTTGAGTACCGTTATTATCAACTGTTTCATTGATAGAAACTATCCAAACTAAATGCGTACTCGCATAACTTTCCGTCAATTCAATTACTGATACAGTGCCATTTGCATTAAGTTGGTAGCCCAAAATTTTGCAGTCATTATCTTCGTCCATTTCTGGCGCAATAACAGGCATACTATTCAAATCTACTTGGTTAATATAGGGAATATAAATTTGAAAATAGAAAGTATTATCCTCATTATAAGGATATGATAACACGCCACTTGAAATATTCGTCTCATTATTTGTAATTCCATAATCAAGCGTGTTATTTATAACTTGCCCTTGATACGTATCTATTCCATTTATAACTTCTGTTATCAAATCTAAATTTGTCTCGCTATCAGCTTCTTGAATCGTTTTCAAAAGAACATTATCATCTTCATCAAACTGCTCACTTGCTTTGTTATGCACAAAGGTTCTGAAAGATACATTTTGAGCAGGATTTAATAGTCCTAATGCGATAGAGTTGAGTGTAGCATAAAGCCTATCATCTGACTCGTCTCGAACTCCTCCATGAGATTGAGTTATATTAGGAAATTCAGGTATTGTAGTTATTGGAGAAGGCTCAATTACAGGGGAAGCCTTCTTGCAACACTTACAATGTCAGAAATACTTGCTTGTGTAGTTGTGTTACTGTTTGTTTGGACAAAGGTATAAGGCTAATAGGGATTTCACAAATTTCATTCCCTCCATATTTATGTAGTTTTGTGTAATGATATTTGTGTTCTTATAACATTTCTATTCATGTGTATAATAAAGACTTGTATTGCCTCCAAAACCTACAACAAAAATATAATTTTTCAAACCTTTTCCCCTTTTATTCGTTTAGGGCATTTATATGAAACGTTATTTTCACATAGCATTTGCCTTCATGTATCTTGTACTTTGTACGGGGGTAAATGTCTATGCGCATTTTTGTGGAAATACTCTTTCATCGGTTTCGGCTTTTATAGACCATGCAGGTTGCTGTTGTGAAGAAAATGCACAAGACATTAATGCTTGCTGCAATGAAACCGTCAAAACCCTCAAAATCACCCAAGAACATCATGCTACGCAAGGCTTATTATGGGGAAAAATGCTCTTTGTTAGCAAAATAGAACCCATTTTTGTGCCAAGAAAAGTAGCAAAAAAAGGTGCTTCTTCCCCTATTTTACACGTAAGTCATTCTCCGCCAGACTTAGGTGTTCCTATTTTTATTTGGAATTGTGTGTTTATTATATGATCTCGCAGATGTGCGCAGATTAATTCGCTGATTTTCACAGATTCTGTGTTTAAATCTGCACTAATTTGCGTTTTTCTATCTGCGAAAATCTAACTATAACACACAAAATTATGTATAAAATATTCATTATCATATTTTTATTCTTTTTCGCCTGCAAATCCTATCATGGCGAAAAACAACAGCAAGCGCAAACAGTCCCTGCTGAAACACAGGCATACGCCGAAAAAATCATTACAGCTTATCTGCCCCTCAAAGATGCCCTTGTAAAAACAGATGCACAGGCTGCCAAAAAAGAAGCCCTTACTTTGGTGGAAGTTGCCAAAACTGCCGCATCGGACATCATCATTAGCGTACAAGTATTAGAAATTGAAACAGCAGCGATTGCTTTATCTCAAACAGAAGATGTTGAAAAGCAGAGATTTGCCTTTTCTACCATCTCTCATGCTACCTACAATATTGCCAAAATGACAGGCGTGATGAAAGGGAAATTGTTTCAGCAATTTTGCCCTATGGCTTTTAATGACAAAGGGGATTTTTGGTTGAGTGGCGAAAAGCAGGTAATGAATCCTTATTTTGGGGATAAAATGTTGCATTGTGGCAAGGTAATGGAAGCGTTATAAAATAAACCGCTTCGAGGGTCTGCGACCGCTCGAAGGGTTTTTACATTACATTTTTACAACTTTACGAACAGTTGAAGACCTTGGTAACAGTTGTAAAAAAATAACAACAATCATGAAACATTTCAATTTATATATTTTATTTCAATGCCTTATCCTTTCCCTTTTCTCCCAAAAACTCACAGGCAATGTGCTGGGAATTAATGGAAATGGCAAATATGACCCACTTCCGAATGCTACTTTATTTTGGTTGGGAACAGAGGTCGGCGTTATGAGTGATTCTGCTGGGCATTTTGAGCTTTCTTTTGTGCCAAATGCGGAAAAACTAATTGTGAATTTCACAGGCTACGTTGATGATACGCTTACGGTTCGGGCAGATTTGCGTTTTTTGAACATTGTGAAACGCAAGGCGATTGAGTCGGATTCTGTTTTTATCAAAAGTAGGCAAAAAAGCAGCACTTTTTCTACGCTTGCATCACAACAAACCGAAACGTTAGGGGCTGCCAATTTCTATAAAGCCGCTTGTTGCAATTTGGGCGAAAGTTTTCAGACCACAGGCGCAGTTGATGTAACTTTTAATGATGCCGTTTCTGGTGCAAAGCAGATTCGTTTGTTGGGGCTTTCAGGCATTTATTCGCAAATCATTACCGAAAATGCGCCCCTTTTGCGAGGTCTTGCCACAGGCTATGGGCTGAGTTATATTCCGGGACCTTGGATGGAAAAAATAGACATTGCCAAAGGTGCGTCTTCGGTTCTCAATGGTTATGAGGGACTTACGGGACAAATCAATGTGGAATATAAAAAGCCACAAACAAGCCCAAAGCTGCATGTCAATTTTTATGCAAACCAAATGAGCCGCCTCGAATCGTCTGTGAACTATGCAACACCTGTGAACAAAGCCAAAACTTTGCATACTATGTTTATGCTCCATGGCAATTATACAGGGCTGCCGCAGGACATGAACCATGACCATTTTATAGATGAACATTTGCAAAAACAGTATGCTTTTCACAATCGTTGGACGTATTTTGGCAAAAAAGGCATGGAAATTCAGTTGAGTGTGAAGCAGTTGGGAGAGGAGCGGAATGCAGGAATTTATCCGAATAAGGTGATTCTTCCTGTGCCAAATGGCAATTATCCCATTAAAATTACCACAAATCGTACCGAAATTTTGTCGAAAGTAGGTTATATGAATCCGAAAACGCCTTTTCGTAGCATAGGTTCAGTATGGACAGGCGTTTTTCATCAGCAAAATACAAGTTTTGGGCAAAATAAATACGCTGGCAAAGAAAATGCTTTTACAGGAAAAATCGTATATCAAGACAAAATTCAAACCACAGACCATACGATTCGGGCAGGAATAAGCTATACTTTTGACGATTTTGTAGAAAAATATCAAGATTCTACCTATTTATTGCGAGAAAGTGTGCCAGGCGTTTTTGGGGAATATACCTACAATTATGTCGAAAAAGTGAGCGTTGTAGCAGGTTTGCGGGCAGATTATCACAATATCTATGGCGCAATTTTTACGCCTCGTGTACATTTTCGTTATTTGCCTGCGGAAAAAACAACCATTCGACTTTCGGCAGGAAATGGTACAAGGATAGCACATATCTTTGCAGATTATGCAGGTTTTCAAGCAAGTGGGAGAGAATTTAGCATTGTTTCGAGTTCGCTCAACAATCAAAATATGGGGCTTCTACCCGAAAAAGCATGGAATTATGGGGGCAGTGTTCAACATTTGTTTGAAGTAGGGGAGGTAGAGGGCAGAATAGTAGCCGATTTTTATAGAACAGACTTTCAAAATCAGGTTTTATATGACAGAGAAGCTGCAAATAAAGTCGTTTTCTATAATTTGAATGGCAAATCTTTTTCCAATGCTTTTCAAATCGAGACAGAAATCGAACCTATGGAGGGTTTAACTGCAAAAGTTGCCTACAAGTGGAATCAAGTGCGTGCCAATTATAAAAGTGGCTTAAAAGATGTGCCTTTTGTGCCAAGACATAGAGGTTTATTAAATATCGCTTACGCCACCGAAAATGACAAATGGATATTTGATTTTACCACACATTTTACGGGAAAAAGTAGGATTCCCTCCTTAGAAGGCAATAGTGAAGCGACAAATTGGACAACAAGCTCGCCTGCGTTTGTGCAACTTTTTACCCAAATTACCCACAAATTCAAAAAATGGGACATTTATTTAGGGGGCGAAAATCTTAGCAACTATCGCCAAGCAAATCCGATTATTTCGGCACATAATCCTGATAGTCAGAACTTTGATGCAACAATGGTATGGGGACCTGTGTTTGGGCGAAATATCTATGCAGGAATGCGCTGGAATTTGGATACTCACTGATTTTGTAAATATTTAGGTTCACGCAGATTTTTACAGATTTACGCAAATAAATGCTTCCTCTGTGAAAATCTGCGTTCTTTTATCTGTGTTCATCTGCGTGAAACTAATTAGATTTACTTCTCAATCCAGCCGCCACCAATCACATCATTTCCCTCATAAAAAACAGCCGCTTGTCCAGGTGTGATAGACTTTACAGGCGATTGAAAAATGACTTCCATATAATTTTCATCTATTTGACTAATGGTGGAAAGTGCGCCATTGTCTTTATAGCGAATTTTGGTAATTGCTTCCATGTCTTCATGCAAAAAGTCATATTTTACCATATTCAATTTGCGCACTTTCATGCGAGTGCCATCTAATTCATGCTCTTTGCCAATGACAACGATGTTTGTTTCAGGATTAAT
>JAAFHL010000002.1:11282-43054 GCA_013298365.1 Bacteroidota bacterium
CAAAAGTCCTTTTCTTTGTCCGATAGTATAAAAAGGATAGCCATTATGTTTGCCTACAATTTTGCCATCTGTCAAAACGAAATTGCCACCTTGCACCTCCGCTTCTAATTCTGGGCGGCGGCGTTTGAGAAAACTGCGGTAATCATTGTCTGGAATAAAGCAAATTTCGTAAGATTCGGGCTTTGTTACAAGACTATGAAAACCCATTTCTAATGCCATTTTCTTAATATCCGTTTTCTGATAATTGCCCATCGGATACAAAGTTCTTTGCAAAGAGGCTTGACTGATGCCCCACAAAACATAAGATTGGTCTTTCCATTCGTCTAAGCCTTTGGAAATCACCATTCTATTGTTTTCTTCCCGCAAACGAGCATAGTGTCCTGTGGCGATAAATTCGCAATCTAATTTATCTGCCCTACGCAACAAAGCGTCCCATTTGATGTGTGTGTTGCACATCACACAAGGGTTAGGGGTGCGACCTGCCACATATTCATCTACAAAATAGTCAATGACAGAGTCACCAAACTCGGCACGAATGTCCAAAATAATGTGGGGGAAGCCCAATTTTACGGCAATTTCTCGGGCATCATTGATAGATTCGAGGCTACAACAGCCCGTTTCCTTTTTTGTCCCACCCGAAGAAGCATAATCCCAGGTTTTCATCGTAATACCTACGACTTCGTAGCCTTGCTCATGTAGCATTACTGCCGCTACCGAGCTATCAATGCCGCCACTCATGGCGACCAAAACACGTCCTTTTTTGCTCATACAAGTTCAAATTTTGTTGTGTGCAGATGATAATTTCAGTACAAAATTACGGATAAAATAGATAAATATAATTAATTTCTCGCAGATTTTCGCAGATAAAGAACGCAGATTCTCGCTGATAGCTACTTTTTATCTGCGAGAACCTAAGATTCATTCGCCAATTCACATATTGCGAGCCAAGCCATTAAGCCTGTCGAAATATTCAAGGCATTTTCTTCTATATCAAACGTATCTGTATGTACGCCACTTATGATATTTCGGGCTTTGTTTGCAGTGCCGAGGCGATAAAAACAGCCAGGAACTTCGTGGGTATAATAGGCAAAATCTTCGGCAGCCATCCACAAATCTAAGTCAATCACATTTTCTGCGCCCATATAATCGCATATTGCTTTATGGGTTCGAGCTGTTAGGATTTCATTATTGTAGAGAACAGGATAGCCTTTTCTGATGTCTAATTCCGCTTTTCCGCCCATGCTTTCTGCCACAGCATGTACAATTTTTGCGATTCTGTCCAAGCCTTCTGCCCGCCATTTTTCGTCCATTGCTCGAAAAGTGCCTTCTAATTTCACCTCATTTGGAATCACATTTGTGGCAGTGCCGCCCACAATTTTGCCAAAAGTAAGCAATGAGGGACTGCGAGGGTCTGCATTTCGGCTGATAACGGTTTGCAGTTGTACCAACATATTTGCGGCAATGATAATGGGGTCTATGCAATTTTGGGGTTGTGCGCCATGTCCGCCTTTTCCCTTAATTGTGAGGTAAATCTCATCTGCCGAAGCCATGTACTTTCCTGCCCGAATCCCAATTTTACCAGCTTCTATATTGGGCGCAACATGCTGACCGATAATACTTTGTACATCAGGATTTTTGAGAACACCGTCTTTAATCATCAAAGATGCGCCGCCAGGTACACGTTCTTCCGCAGGCTGAAAAATAAGTTTTATCGTGCCTGCAAAGTGTTCAGTCAGTTGGGAAAGAATTGCCGCAACGCCCAACAAAGATGCCGTATGCACATCATGTCCGCAAGCGTGCATTACGCCGATATTTTGGGATTTATAAGACACTTCATTTTTTTCCACAATGGGCAACGCATCTATATCTGCACGTAAAGCAATGGTTTTGCCTGTACCTTTTTTGCCATAAATAAACCCTACAACGCCCAAGCCACCCACATTTGTCTGCATTTTTACTCCTAATTCGCTCAATTGTTGTTGGATAAAGGCAGCAGTTTCGTGTTCATGAAACGAAAGTTCAGGATGCTGATGTAAGTGGCGACGAAAGCCAACTACTTGTTTATGAATATTTTGTGCGATTTCTTGTATTGTGTTTTTTAGCATATATCAAAGAAATTGTAGTATATAGGTTGCTATAAAAAGAAGCGACACCTACCGCCGTCTCGGCTGTAAGCGTCGTCAGGATTTCCATTGAAAAAATTTTCTATTACAAAATCATGACAATTTTCCAATATGAGAAATTTTTCAGTGGAAATGATATAAACCCATTTTATGCCGCAAAGATATGCTATATTTATGAATCAAGCAAGACCTTTGTAAGATATTTTTACTCCTTTTTTCTAAAGACAAAAATTCCGCCTTGATCAATGTCCTTAATCGGTTTTGCTTTAGGTCTTTGCTGTACATTTGGCGAAGTTGCCATGATTTTCTGCACCTGTTTAAACATATCATCGGCACGCAAAAAATCTTTATTATTGTTTTTGAGTACCCTCGCTACAGCCGTTGCAAAAGGACTATTTTGTCCTGCGGGCCCATCATCTACATTTTCCAAATCGCCTGAAGTGAAGACCCAACGAGATAAAGCATCTTCTCTCAATTCCTTGCTTGCCTCTCCACGCATCAAAGAACCTGCAAAGCACGCATCTGCAATCACCAGCGTGTGACGACTTTGAATTGCGCCCAAATAGGCTTTGATGTCATTGTTAGAAATATAGTCAGACGGTTTTTCCATTCTTGCCTCACTTGGCACCCAATAGCCAAATTTAGAATCATCATTGTAGTGTCCATGCCCTGCATAATACAGAATGAGGTTATCATTTCTGCCCAAAACCTTTTGCAGACTGTCAAACATGTCCATGATATTTTGACGAGTTACATCAGCATTATAGAGTTTTATCATGTTTTCTCTGTCAAACTGATATCTTTCTGCCAAAACATCTGCGATAGTATTGCAATCATATACAGCATTGTTGAGTTTATCCCAATATTTATAGTCATTTATCCCAATAAAAACGGCAACATTTCTGCTTTTTTGATTGGATTCAGAAGGGTAAAAGGTTGTTTCGTCTTCAGGAATAGCAGGCATTACAGGTGCAACCTCAACAACTTGCGGCTCTGCTTTTTTCTGAACAAAGGTAAAATGAGACATTGTGGCATTGTCATAATTGTCAATACTATTGACAAATATAAGGGTACTGTCTTTTTGCAGGTTCAGATTGAAACGAAACCTAATCCCATCTCTGGTATTTTCTACAATCGCATGGTCTATTTGGTGATGGTCAGCACTTTCAATATAGATTTCTTTCACGCCATATTGATCGCCTGTGTAACCCAAAACCGTCAAGCTATTTTTGCTACACAAGAAAACATTATTTTGTTGTTTGCCTCTTTTTTCAATGTCTCCAGAGCTAAGGATAGAAATGATAGGTCCTTTTGTATCAGAAACCTCAATGTTTTGAACCACTAAATCGCTTGCCAAAATATTAGCACGTTTCACCATTGCCCAACCTACTGCGGTAGAAGGCATATACTGTGCTTCAAAATGTAAAACACCATTTTTGTTGATGAAAAAATACCAACCCTCATCTACCTTGCGTAAAGTAAGTTCATTATTGCCATCGGCACTCACGGGATAAATAGATTCTTTTAATACCTCTTGTGTGCCATTTACCAATTTAATGAGTTCATAACGACCTTCGGGCGCAATAAGAAACATGTAACCATTCCCATTTTGGTCCATACCAAAAGCCAAACCTGCTTTACCTACGGCTTTTTCAAAGCTAAATGTGGTAGAGATTTGGAAGTTTTTGTTCTTGTTGAAGTCATAGACCCTTGAATAGTGATTCGGTAGTTCTATCAAGGATTTGATTTCCAATCCTCTATCCTCAAAACGAGCATTGAAAGAGAATTGTTCTGAATTCCAGCTTCTTTCGTTGTCTTCAAAACGCTCATGAAATATTTCTTTGAAGTTCTCTGGAGAAATACCTGTGTAGTGTTGTGGTGTCCATTTTTGCGCTATAACATCGGTAAAAATGCTTAACATGAACAATGACAACAGTAAACGACTTAATTTAATAAAAAAAATATCCATAAAAAGTATGGTTAGAAAGTGGATACTGATTGAAAATATAAGAATAATTGAAATGATGAAAATGCCCCCTCGAGAAAACAGCATTTTGTCAGAATGCTACCGTAAAAGTATCATATTTATGATTAATAACCAAAATAGTTTGTTTTTAACGTTGATTTTTTCAAACACAAAAGACATATTTTAGCGATTAAAATTATATAATAATACCTTTTTGTCAACTTTCTATCAAAAACCAGCAAAAATCATTCCTTTTCAAAGAATACTAAGAAAAAAAATATGTTTTTGCTATGTTTTTAACTTTAATATATAAAATGTATTTTTAATGTAATAATGATAAATAATATATATAAAGTAATTGAAATATAATTTTGCCTAAAAAATCCTTTAAAAATACATATAAAAGGTTTTTGGATAGAGAAGGGAAATAGAAACAGAATAGATTAATGGTGCAAATATTTAATAATAAAAATTATGTAAAAAAATATTTTTACTTCATTTGAAAAGCATTTTTCTGAGAACATACTTATGTAGATTATCTACATAAAAAGACAATTTTAGCTAAAAACTTACAGATGTATATTTTTACGCTAATTCATTGTATTATGATTATGACGTTGGATAATCTATAGCATATAATTTTTCATAATATAGGAGTGTGTCTGCTTTTTGACCGATACATGTTGGTAGCGCAAAATTCATACCTGTTTGTATTTATCAAATGTTTATAAAATCAAAAAAGCCAGGGGACTCTAACACATTGTGTGAATCAACCCTAGCCCTTGCTCTTGTAATCGCGGTACATCGTACCGTTCATGCTTCAAAGATATAATGCTTTTTCGGGCTTTGCATAAGAATTTGATTGAATCGTAGCATTTTATGATTGAATGGTG
This sequence comes from Bacteroidota bacterium, assembly GCA_013298365.1. Classification (GTDB taxonomy): domain Bacteria; phylum Bacteroidota; class Bacteroidia; order J057; family J057; genus JAAFHL01. The sequence goes on from JAAFHL010000002.1 coordinate 16,265, forward strand.
TTTTTGCTTGATTGAACGGTTAATATGGGTAAGAAATGAAAATATGCTAAAATTCTGTAAAAAAAAATATTATGCCCTTTTCTTAGGTAGAATGAACGATATGAAGCAATTACGCATAAAAAAACAGCCTTATCTAAAAAAGATAAAGCTGCCTTCACACATTTAACATCTAAATCAACAAAATGAAAAGGTAAGTTTTGGACGGAATAATGTTTTGCTACAGTAAAAATGAATATGCTATTTTATGACTTCTATAACGAGTGATTTGGAGAAAAGGTAGCTTTTTTGTGAAAAAAAATCAACTTATTTTTTCCATTTGATTCAATGATAAATAAACCGATACATTACATGCGTCCATTATCCGCAAAAGAATAAAAACCTTTTTGTGAAACAATGACATGGTCAAGCAAGGCAATGTCAAAGAGTTTGCCTGCCTCCTTTATTTTGTGCGTAATATCAATATCTGCCTGACTTGGCGTGAGGTTGCCCGAAGGGTGATTGTGCGCCACAATAATGCTTGCAGCTGCTTGTTGAACGGCTTCTTTGTAAAGCAAACGAATATCTACTACGGTAGAACTAATCGTTCCTTTTGACAAAAGATATTCGGATTTGATGGCATTTTTTCGGTCTAAATATAAAATGTAGAAAACTTCTTGTTCAGAATTGCCTATTTTTTCCATTAAATAACGGGCGGCTAATTCGGAACTTGTAACAGATGTCGCAAAAACCTCTTCTCTTGCCTTTCTTTTACCCAATTCAAACGCCGCCGTCAAGGTCAAAGCCTTTACTTCGCCTATTCCTTTTACTTTTGTCAATTCTTTGATAGAAGAGCGAGCGACTTTGGCAAAACCGCCTATTTGCTCCAATACGGTTCGGGCAAGCTCTACGGCAGACATTTCTCGTGTGCCTGTTGCCAGCAAAATAGCGATAAGTTCGGCATCTGTGAGGGCATCACAGCCTTTTTGTAGCATTTTTTCACGAGGGCGATCCTCTACAGCCCAAGATTTGATGGAGGAATGTGTATATTGCATAATTTTATTTGTTACAAATGTGGGCATCTACCTGTGTATTTTACTTTTGGTAGATGATTGAATCTGCTGCAAAGAAACGCCCTATTTTCTCCAAATAAATGGAAAAAATAGGGCGTTTGGTAACACAAAATTGTGCAAAATAAGACTTTAACCCTTGTATATCAATATTTTATAGCATGAAAAACTAATCGGCATCTTTCCATGCAGGAAATTTTTCTCGATACATGTCCAATTCTTCTTTGACCAAATGTGTATATAAAATAACTTCTTCTCCTATTTTATTTTCGCACATCACATTGCCTGAAAAATCTATCGCCATTGAACTACCTGTATAGGAAAAGCCATTTCCATCTGTTCCAACTCTGTTTACACCAATCGTATAGGCTTGATTTTCAATGGCTCGTGCTTGCAACAATTTTTCCCAATGCTGCACACGTCTTTCGGGCCAATTTGCTACGTATAATAAGAGGTCATAATCCGCATTTCCTACCGCATCAAAATGATTTCTGCTCCAAATCGGAAAACGCAAGTCATAGCAAATCAACGGACGAATTTTCCAACTTTTATAGTTAAAAATGATTTTTTCATTGCCAGCAGCATAATGAATATTTTCTTGCGCCATACTAAACAAGTGTTTCTTGTCATATTGTGCCAAAACACCTGTCTGCGAAATTGCCAAAAAACGATTAAAATATTTGTTTCCTTCTTCGATTATCAAACTTCCACAAATCAAAATATCATATTTTTTTGCCATTTCTTGCATCCACGAGATAGCACTTTCTTGTCTATTTTCTGCCAATAAAAAAGGATTCATCGAAAAACCTGTATCAAACATCTCTGGCAAGACCACAATATCGGTGTCTTTGTCCAAGTTTGCTAGTTTTTGTTCAATCGAAAACCTGTTTTTTTCGGGATTTTCCCAAAATAAATCTAATTGAAAGAGCGCAATTTTCATGAATGAAAGTGGTTTAGTGGTAAAAATAAATTTTGGCAAAGATAGGAAAGAGTTCTTAGATAGCGAATGAAAAATTTGCCTGAGAAATTAGTATCTTTGTGTAATTCCTAATTTTTTTAGTGCCTAAAAATAAAAATGCTTGCTCAATTCAAAATTTGTCCGTAAATTTGTCCGTAAATATTTTTAATCGCTAAAAACTTTGTAATAATGATAAATGTCAAATTTTATCTTGATAAAGCAGATAAAAACGAATGTTCACCTATTCACCTTGTAATCAGACAAAAAGAGGTTCAAATTAAGGTTGCAACAGGGGAGAAGGTACTCAAAAAAGATTGGGACGCTAAAAAACAGCTTGTCAAAGAATCGGAATCTCATGCTAAATCCATTAATAAATTTCTGTTTTTTTTGAAGCAAGAGGTAGAAAAATATTTTGAAAATATGCCTCATTCTTATTTCACAGAAAAGAAAGTGAAAGAAAAAATTTTATCTTTGGTCAATATCCGAAAAGAAAATACAGATGTGAAAATTGTATGTGAACAGGCTTTGGAATATGAAAGTAAAGAAAAAATAACCTTTTTAGATTTGTTTGCGGGAGCAGGTGGCTTTAGCGAAGGTTTTTTGCAGGCAGAATACGGGAATAAATATTATGATTTCCTTTTGGGAAGTGATATTAATGAAAATTGTGAACTCACACATCTTGCAAGGTATAATTATCAATTAGGTTTAGATGCGGAATTTTTATGTCAAGATATAACTGAACCTGATTTTTTAGCCAATCTCTTAAAAAAACTTAATGCTAAACAAGTTGATGTAGTTTGTGGTGGTCCACCTTGTCAAAGTTTTAGTTTGGCAGGAAAACGGAAAAAATTCGATAAAAAAGATGATTTATTTGCGCACTATCTTTCTGTGATTAGGGCATTGCGTCCCAAGTATTTTGTCATGGAAAATGTAAAAGGCATTTTAACCAAAGAAGGCGGCAAAATAAAAGAAATGATTCTTCAAGAAATCAAATCTATTGTTGATTTAAAGGAATTTAATCAACTTATTGTTTTTTTAGCAAAACTTAGGAAAGGAGAGAAAGAAAAAATCTTTACCTTGGATTGCTATAATTTGCGCCTACAATTTGAAAGTGCAAGTGAAAAAGACGTAGAAAAATTAAAAGAAAATTATATTCAAAATATAGAAAATAAATTTAGATTACTAACACCGAAAATAGCAGACTACAAGACAAGCAAAACAGACATAAATATTAGCACAATTCGACATGGTTTTAATTTATTAAAAAGAGCTAAGGAGTTGGCTTATATTAGAAAAAAAGTCATTTTAGAAAAATCACACAGTGATTTGGACAATGATTTTTTTGCACACAAATTTGATGATTTTTTAACTTCCATTCAATCAGATTCGATTATTGAACAGATAAATGACTCATTCAAAAAGTTAAACCCGTCAGCAGCATTTCAAAACGAGATTGATGAGATAATTACGGGTTTGGAAATTTATGATTATTCTTTTGAAGAGTGCATTCAAGGCTTAAAGCCATATATAGAAAATGCGAAAGCCGAACAAGAATTTGAAGAAATTTTATCTCACATAAGACTTTATAATATTGACCAGCCTTTTGTAGCATTAGCCTCAAATTATGGTGTTCCTCAAAATAGGGAAAGGGTTTTGTTTATTGGCTGTCGCAAAGACCAAACATTAATCAAATCAATTCCGCCAACCGTTTCTGAAAAAGAAAAAGTAACAGTTTTTGAAGCATTATTTGATTTAGATTTTATTGGAAATGATGAAGAGAAATTTGATTACGAGGAGATAGATTTAAAGGCAAGATATAATGGTAATACAAATGAAATGAAGGCTCTTATTAAAAAAAGAGCAATTGATGGTACAATAGATGATAATAATGGCTTGACTTATGCAGAATGGTCAAAAAAAGGAAGGCTAAATGGAAGGTTTGGTCATATTAAACCGCCTTTTTATGTGAGAAATGCAGAGGAATTGGAAAATAATTTATCTCATATTGTTGCGCCTTTACATAATCACAAGACAAGTAAACAAAATGATGATGTCATAAAAAGATTATCCATTATTTTAAACAGTGGGGATTATGATTTAGCAAAAACAGCCTTAAAGAATGTAGGACTTAATTCAGAAAAAAGAAGCTACAATGTGTTAAAAGCAGATTCACAAAGCCCAACTGTGATGACAATTGCAGATGATTATATTCATTTTGCCAAACCTAGGGCATTGACGGTGAGGGAAATGGCAAGACTTCAATCATTTGATGACTCTTTTGTATTTCAAGGAAAACGTTCAACAGGTGGAAATAAGCGAAAATTTGAAGTGCCACAATTCACTTTGGTAGGAAATGCCGTACCTCCTTTGATGGCAAGAGCTGTTGCATTGGAAATTTTGAAAAATATTAAATAACAGACAATGAGGCAATTATCTGATTTTGAAATAAATAACATAAAAATTCTCACAGAAAATGCAGTAGAATTGTGTTTAATTGAGCCGACTGAAACAGGATTGAATAAGTCAATTATGGACGCTACGGGGGCTGTTAGAACGTATTTGAAAGGCAAAGCTGTCCATGATTATGGAGAACAGTCAAAAGGTCCTGAAAATAAAGTCATTATCCCCTCTTTTATTGTTTCTCCAAATGAATTTATTCCCTCTGCGGCCTCTTTGTATCGTCCTAATACCAAAAATGGTGATACAAGAATTTGGTTTAAAGGCTTAGGAAGTTACGCAAATGCAAATGATATACTTGGGATTATCGTTTTTGAAAATAAGCTATATGTGTTGAATATCACACAAATAGATATAAAAAATTTGTTAGAAGATGAGAAAATAAATCCCTTGCAAGAGTTGGTAAATGAAATAAATAAAGCCACAAATTCTGTTGCAGAGGAGCTATTGGCAAAGTTAAGGGAAATAGGAGCTAAAGGATTTATTCCTTCTTTATTGCAAGCCGATACTTCTATTGGTCGCACATTAGAATATCTACTTAATATTCCAATGAACTCATCTAAAACGCCAGATTATAAAGGTATTGAATTGAAATCGGCTCGAGAAAATAAAGGAACAAGAAATGGACTTTTTGGGAAGACTCCAAATTGGGAGTTGAGTAAATTTAAAAACAGAACAGAAATTCTTGATAATTTTGGGTATTGGGAAAAGGGCGTTTTTCGTTTGTATAATACCATTAGAGCAACAGGTAGAAATAAACAAGGACTAATCTTGAGGACAGATTATGAGTTAGATTATCTGTTTGAGAACTCGGATAAAAAAGACATAGGCGATTTTTTAGTTTGGGAGTTAAGCACACTTAGAGATACTTTAGCTGCAAAGCATAAAGAAACGTTTTGGGTAAAGGCTGAATCTAAAAACCAAGATGGAAAAGAATATTTTTGGTTTAAATCTGCAGAACATACCCAAAATCCCTTAGTGAATCAATTTGGCTTATTGATTGATATTGGCGCAATAACAATTGATTATAATATAAAGAGATTAGCGAATGGTTCTGATGTGGATAAAGGTTGTAATTTCAAACTAAAACCGACAGCACTTAATTTGCTATTTCCACCAAGTAAATTGTATTCGTTAATTTAAGGTTATAATTCATTCAACTAAAAATGAGTCCTATTTTTTTGAAACGATTTAGCTAAAAACATAAACCCCACAAACATCTGTCATTTTCTCTCCGAAAAGTGGTAATTTTGTCATATTTTATTACCTTTGTGGCAGTTTTATGTGTTTGGACGTTTTATTGTTTGGTTCATGCAGATTAACACAGATTTAACCGCAGATGAACACAGATAGAAACACGATTCACTGATAACTGTTCACTGATAATTGATAACTGATATATGTTTGGCTTTCTCAAGAAATTATTTCCTTCCAAAAAAGAAAAAGACGTACAAGCATTGCGCCCGATTGTGGAGCTGATAAATGCGGAGTATGGTAAGTTGCGCAATATAAGTGATGACGAATTGCGGGCAAAAACGGCTGGTTTTCGTAAAGAAATACAAGAGCATATTGCCGCTATTGTGGGCGAAATGCAGTCGCTTCGTGCGCAAGCCGAAACAGAAAACGATATTGATACAAAGCAAAAATTGTATGACCGCATTGATGTGCTGAAAAAAGACAGAAATACTGCTTTGGAGGCTATTTTGTTAGAGATTTTGCCAGAGGCGTTTGCGGTTATGAAAGAAACGGCTCGCCGCCTTACCGAAAATAAAGCCTTGAAAGTTACTGCAACGGATTGGGACAGAAAAATTGCTGCCCAAAAACCCGATGTAGCGGTTATTGAAGGCAATGTGGCGATTTGGGACAATAAATGGCTGGTTACTGACACCGAAATGGAGTGGAATATGATTCACTATGATGTGCAGTTGATTGGTGGGCAGGTATTGCATCAAGGCAAAATTGCAGAGATGGCAACGGGTGAAGGAAAAACTTTGGTGGCTACTTTGCCGATTTACCTCAATGCGCTTACAGGCTTTGGCTTGCATTTGGTAACGGTAAATAATTACCTTGCAAGACGTGACTGTGAATGGAATGCGCCTTTGTTTATGTTTCATGGCATGTCAGTAGATTGTATAGATTTGCATGAGCCTAATTCCGAACAAAGACGTGCGGCTTATAATGCGGATATTACTTACGGCACAAATAACGAATTTGGTTTCGATTATTTGCGTGATAATATGACTACACAGCCTGAGCATTTGGTGCAAAGAGAGCATCATTTTGCGATTATAGATGAGGTGGATTCTGTCTTGATTGACGAGGCAAGAACGCCTTTGATTATTTCAGGTCCTGTGCAAAGAGGCGATGATGTGCAGCAATATTTTGACTTAAAGCCTCGTATTGAGCGCATTACCCGCAAACAAAGAGAAATTGTAAATCAATTTCGAAAAAAATGATTTCGCAAGGAAATACCAAAGAAGGTGGTGTGGCTTTGCTGCGTGCGCACAGAGGTTTGCCCAAAAATTCGGCTTTGATTCGTTATTTAAGTGAAACAGGGGTTCGTACTGTTTTGAATAAAACAGAAGCAGAATATATGCAGGACAATTCTAAACGAATGCCTGAAATTGATGTACCTTTGTGCTTTACGATAGATGAAAAAAACAATCAAATCGAAATGACTGACCTTGGGCGTGAGATTATCACACAAGGGGGTGAAGACCCCGATTTGTTTATCATCCCTGATGTAGGCGCACGTTTTCACGAAATTTCTTTGATGAAAATTCCTGATGCCGAAAAAGTCGCAATGAAAGAGACTCTGATGGCTGACTTTGGCAAAAAATCGGAATTGCTCCATGCTGTCAATCAAATGTTGAAGGCTTATGCGCTTTTTGAAAAAGACATTGAATATATTGTGCAAGACGGCAAAGTAATGATTGTAGATGAGCAAACAGGTCGTGTACTTTCAGGACGTAGATATTCTGATGGTTTGCATCAAGCGATTGAGGCAAAAGAAAATGTGAAAATTGAGGCTGCTTCGCAAACGTATGCAACCGTTACTTTGCAAAACTACTTCCGTATGTACCACAAACTTGGCGGTATGACGGGTACTGCGGAAACAGAAGAATCAGAATTTTACCAAATATATAAACTTGATGTAGTCGTTATTCCTACAAATCGCCCAATTTCTCGTAATGACATGGACGATTTGATTTATAAGACAAAAAGAGCGAAATATAATGCCATTATTACGGAAATTGAGAAATTTCGGGAAGAAGGTCGCCCTGTTTTGGTAGGAACAACTGATGTGGCAGTTTCTGAATTGCTCAGTCGTATGCTCAAAATGCGTAACATTCCGCATGATGTATTGAATGCAAAGCAACATCAACGAGAGTCTGAAATTGTGGCAGCCGCAGGACAAGCAGGTGCGGTTACAATTGCAACAAACATGGCAGGTCGTGGTACGGACATTAAGTTGGGAGAAGGCGTGAAAGAAGCGGGCGGACTTGCGATTATTGGTACGGAAAGACATGAGTCTCGCCGAGTTGATAGGCAGTTGCGTGGTCGTGCAGGACGACAAGGCGACCCGGGAAGTTCTCGTTTCTTTATTTCTTTGGAAGATGAGTTGATGCGTATGTTCTCTAATGTAGAACGTGTTTCGGGCATTATGGATAGATTTGGTTTCAAAGAAGAAGATGTAATTGAGCATCCTACGATTACCAAGCAAATTTCTACTGCACAGAAAAAAGTGGAGGAAAACAACTTTGCGATGCGTAAACGTCTTTTGGAATACGATGATGTAATGAATAATCAGCGTGAGGTGATTTACAAACGCCGTAGAAATGCCTTGTATGGAGACCGTATCAAGATAGATATTGACAATATGATTAGCGATATGTCTAAGACGATTGTAGATAGATATTATGACAATGGAGAGGAAGAAGGACTTCAAATGGAAACCATTCGTTTGATGGGATTTGATTCGGGTATTACCGAAAAAAATATGAACGATAAAGATGCCGATGAACTTGCTGACATTTTGTATGACGCTGCCATCAATGATTATCGTCAAAAATCGGAAAATCTTGCGGCAACTTCTTTGCAAGTAACGGAGGCATTGGTTAATTACTTTCAACAAAATAAAGTACAAGGTAATGGTTGGGGCAATATTCTTGTGCCACACCCCGACAATGAGCATCAAATTCCTTTGCAAATTTATATTGATGCGAATGGCAATTTGCTTCAAATGGCTTTTCCGCTTACAGATGGTGTACACAGTTCGCAAATGGTGGTTGCGCCACAAGCTATTTTGCAAACAAAGGGAAATATTCTTCCCAATGAGTTAGAGAAAAATGTGGTACTTTCTGTGATTGATGATAAGTGGAAACATCATTTGCGTGATATGGACGAGTTGCGTCAATCTGTACAAAATGCAGTTTTTGAGCAAAAAGACCCATTATTGGTCTATAAATTTGAATCTTACCAGATTTTCCAAAACGTGTTAAGTGCGTTTAATGCAGAAGTAATTGCAAGTTTGATGAAATTAGATTTGCCAAAACTTGCGCCCGAAGGACAAGTGCAGCAAACGATTCAGCAGCCTGCTACTCGTCAAAAAGTGCAAGCACCTGCGGAGAAAAAAGATGATTTTAGCAAACTCAGAACAAATGATGAATCAAATGAAGATGAAGTTCGCCGCCGTAAGCAAGAAGAAAGACGCATTTTGGCAGGAGAAGTAGAGGCAGAAGAAAAGGCACTTTCTCGTAGAGAACGTAGGGAATTGGATAAGAAGGGGAAGAAGAAATAATGCTTTTTAGGATAACATAAAAAAAGGAACAGTGTGGATAACGCTGTTCCTTTTTTATGTTTTATCTTACCGTAGGCGGCTTGCGAGGCACAACAGGAATCTTAGGATTCGGCTGGGGTACAGACCATAGCCGTCAAGCTAAGGCGTTAAACCCACCCGTTTTTGTCTTGCGACAAAAACTGCCCTCCGAGGAGGGCATCTATTGCAAGGCTGAAAGCCTTTTGCATAAATGCCCTCTCGGGAGGGCATTTATGCTGGCAGTTTTGCGGGTGGGTTAAGCACATTGCACAAGACAGCTTGACGGTTATGCGGTGCGGGCTGAACAGTTCTATCTTGCACAGGCGATGTATAAATCGTAGGTGTAGCAGTGAACGTAGCAGGATTTGTGGTATAATCGCTGGGCTTGATTTTGTTTTCCCTCGTTGGGAGTCATCTCCCAACGGGGAAAATATTTTCCATATTGGAAAATATCATAATTTGCCTTAAAAAGAGCAAATACTGCCCCAGATTTACCTGCGGTTGCCTGTGCCGTATTTTGACCACAACACCTAAAACGGTGAAAGCCCCCACTCCCAAAACCTATACGATATATCATTAGGAACGAGTGAAAAATAACTTGTTAATATTTTTTGTGAAAAATCTATTTTTTGGGTCATTGAGCGAAGTCGAAATGACCACCTGTAATTTGGCAAAGCCAAATTTGGTAATTGCCGTTTCGACTTCGCTCAACGCCCAAATTACTGCGTAATTTTAGGCTATTTTGGTCAAAAAACTGTGCCAAGTTTTTATGAGAAAGCCATGACTATCCTTATGCAATTTTGTCGTTTTGGGAAAAATAGTTAGCTTTGTAGCGATAAAAAACGGAAGCAATACTGCGAATAAATATGAATTCAGAAAATAAAATAGACCAAACTGACTTGACTTTCTTCACGAATGAAGAGGGGCAGACTTTATTAAGCAGATTCAAATCAACGTTAAAAGATACTCAACTTTTTGATGTTTTGGTTGGCTATTTTAGAGCTAGTGGTTTTTATCAGTTGTATGATGCCTTAGAACCTGTTGAAAAAATAAGGATTCTTGTTGGATTAAGTATTGATAGAGACACTTATGATATGATGCAACATAATCAGGAATTAGGAATAATTGATTTTGAATCGCACCAAAGGACAAAAAAGAAGTATCAGGCAAACCTGAAGGAGGAAATAGAAAACAGTGAGGAAAACGATAATAAACTCGAAATCGGAATCAGAAAGTTTATTGAGTTTTTGCAGGCAGAATGCAATGACCCTGAAATGGGCATATTCTATAAGGGAAATGGTAAGAAAATGGAAATTCGGGCTTATCCATCTAAAAATATTCACGCTAAAGTATATATCGGTAAGTTTAAGCCTGAAGATAGAGATTATGGTTTTGTGATTACGGGTTCAAGTAACTTTTCTGAATCGGGTTTTGTGGCAAATAGAGAGTTCAATGTTGAATTACGAAGTAAACGGGATGTTCTTTTTGCCGAAGACCAATTCAATACACTTTGGAAAGAATCTGTGGACATTTCAGATGACTTTGTTGATACTATTCAAAACAAGACTTGGTTGAATGACCAAATCTTGCCTTATGAATTGTACCTGAAATTGATATACGAATACTTAGAAGAAGACATCAATCTTGCAGATGAATTTGAGCCTTTCTTGCCAGAAGGCTTTATGAAACTGAAATATCAAAGTCAGGCTGCTATTCAAGCAAAGAAAATTTTGGAAATGTATAATGGTGTTTTTCTTGCAGATGTGGTGGGGCTGGGAAAAACATTTATCACTGCTTTGCTTTTACAACAATTACAAGGCAGAAGCTTAGTAATTTGCCCCCCTGTATTAAAAGATTATTGGAAAGATTCTTTATCTGATTTTGGCATCCGAGGTTTTGAAGTGGAATCTCTTGGAAAACTGGAACACATTATCAAAAAAGGGGTAGAGCGGTACGATTATATCGTAGTAGATGAAGCCCATCGTTTTAGAAATGAGAACACGCAATCTTATGCAAACTTATTGGACATTTGTCGAGGCAAAAAAGTGGTTTTAGTTACCGCAACCCCTCTCAATAATACGGTTGATGATATTTTTGCGCAACTAAAACTCTTCCAAGCACCTAAGAACTCGACTATTCCAGGTATCTCAAATCTTGAAAAATACTTTGCGGGTTTCAGGACAAGTTTTTCCAAACTTGAAAAGGCTGACCCTGATTATAAGAAACTCATCAAAGTAGTATCTGATGATATCCGAAATAGCATTCTTCGTTATGTGATGGTTCGTAGAACTCGTAAAGATGTTATGACCTATTTTAAACAGGATATGGAAATGCAAGGCTTGAAATTTCCTGAATTAGACAATCCGCAAAAAATTGTATATGAGTATAAAGGCACGCTGGAAAAAACATTCATTGAGACGATTAAAAAGCTGACAGTATTTACTTACGCTCGATATACGCCTTTGCTCTACTATATAGGAAACAAAACGCTAACTGAATTTGAAAAGCAACAGCAACGAAATGTAGGGGGCTTTATGAAAGGTATTTTGGTGAAGCGTTTGGAAAGTAGTTTCTACGCTTTTCGTAAAAGTATTGACCGATTCATTACCTCTTATGAAAAATTCATTAAGATGTACGAAAAGGGTACTGTTTATATAAGCAAAAAAGTAGATGTGTATGACCTGATTGAAAAAGATGATATTGAAAAATTAGAAGCTTTTGTTGAAGATGAAAAAGCACATAAGTACGATTCTAAGGATTTTAAAAAGGAGTTTGTTACCAAACTGGCATTTGATTTGGATATTCTGAAAGATATAAAAAAGATTTGGCAAAAAGTTGATTCTGACCCCAAATTAGAACAGTTTATTCGGGAATTAAAAGCAACTCAAGCACTGAAAAGCAATAAATTAGTGGTGTTTACCGAATCAAAGGAAACGGGGGATCATCTCTATGAGGCTTTGATAGATGAATTCCCTGGAAAGGTCATGTTTTATTCGAGTATGGGAGGGAGACATTTGGACAAAAAATTAACTTCTAATCATGCTGTTTCAAGAGATATTATTACTTCCAACTTCGACCCAAAAGCAAAAGAACAAGCAAATGATTTAAAAATCTTGATTGCAACAGATGTATTGGCAGAGGGTATCAACTTGCACCGCTCGAATGTGTTGGTGAATTATGATTTGCCGTGGAATCCTACTCGGGTATTGCAAAGGGCGGGTCGTGTGAATCGTTTGGGAAGTGCGTTTCAGAAAGTGCATATTTTCAACTTCTTCCCTACTACGCAATCGGACGAACATCTTGGGCTTGAAGCGAATATCACGAATAAAATCCAAATGTTTCACGATATTTTGGGGGAAGATGCCAAATACTTGAGTGAGGGGGAAGAATTCGGTAGTCAGGAATTGTTCAACACCTTGAATAGCAAAACAGCTTATACGGGGGAAGATGGGGAGGGGGATTCTGAATTGAAGTATTTGGAATTGATGCGAAAAATAAGAGATGAGCAACCCAAATTGTTTGAGAAAATAAAAAACCTACCTAAAAAAGCACGTTCGGGTTTCAAAAAAGAACATTTGGAAGCCGACCAATTGGTTACTTTTTTTAGAATCGGGAAACTTAAAAAGTTTTACCTGAATGTAGGGGGCGAATCTGGTGAAATTACCTTTTTTGATGCGGTGAAAGAATTAGGGTGTAAGCCTGATACCCAACGTGCAAATATACCTAAGGCGTATTATCATTTATTGCAAATGAATAAAACTCGTTTTGAACAGAGTACTACTGTGGCAGATGAAGACAGTAACGGCAGTGGCGGTCGCTCTAATGCCAAATACATTGAAAACCGACTAAAAGACAAATCTTTTAAAAACTTCAAAGGCTTTACCGATTCCAATGATGCGTTTTTGAATGGGGTAAGAGAAATGTTGGCACAAGGTACGATTGCCAAGAAAACTGCACAATTAATTAAAAATGAACTGGAAAGAACCACAGAACCGCTTCAAGTGCTGCATATTTTGGAAAAGTACATCCGTTTTGTAGCGATTGAAGGACAAAAGCAAGCCAAAAAGTTTCAAAAACGTGAAGTTATCCTTTCTGGATATGTAACCAAGTAACTAATATGGATAAGAAAACAGCTCAAAACCTGATAGAAGATACATTCAATGATTCGTTTAACGAGGAAAGATTTACGATTTTCGCTAAAAATCTATTAAACGATATAGAGCCTAAAAGCAATTTTTATACGGGCAACCTGATTTGGGACGACTACAAAGAGCATATCAATACGTACAAACGCATTGGCAAGTATATTGACCCTGAAGGTGTGGCACTTGACGTGCTAATAGTGGAAGTAAAAAGCGTAAGTAAACTTGAACGGGCAAGAACCGTACTTAGAAATTTTGTCATCAAGCACCTGAGCAAATTTGAGAAAGATTATGCGCTAGTGGCTTTTTACAGCAAGGAAGATGAAGGGGCTGACTGGCGTTTTTCTTTTATCAAATTAGAATATCGCTCAGAAATGGACGGAGAAAAAGGCAAGGTAAAAACCAAAAAGGAGTTTACCCCTGCCAAACGCTATTCGTTTTTGGTGGGCAAATACGAAAAAGCCCATACCGCTAAAAATCAGTTGTTGCCACTGTTGCAAAACATAGCGAACAATCCCACTATTGGAGAATTAGAAGCAGCGTTTAGTATTGAAAAGGTTACAGATGAATTCTTTAGCCAATATAAAGACCTGTATGTTAAACTTTATGAGCATTTTGAGAAGGATAGTCAGGTAAAAGCTGCCATTGATAGCGCAGGAATTGACAATACTCGTTTTACAAAAAAACTATTGGGGCAAATTGTATTTCTCTACTTTTTGCAGAAAAAAGGCTGGCTGGGGGTAGCCAAAAACGAACCTTGGGGTAAAGGCAAAAAACGCTTTGTGCAGGAATTGAATGAACAGGCACAAGCAGAAGGCGTAAATTTTTTCAAAGACAAATTGCAATACTTGTTTTATGAAGCCCTTGCCAAAGAAAGGGACAATGTAAACTCGTATTATGAGCCTTTCAATTGCCGTATTCCGTTCCTGAATGGGGGATTGTTTGAAGCAGATTACGATTGGCAAAATGCCAATATTACCATTCCTTCAACCCTTTTCCGCAATGACGAGAAAAACAAGGCGGGTGATGTGGGTACAGGCGTGTTAGATGTGTTTGACCGCTACAACTTCACTATCAAGGAAGATGAGCCGCTTGATAAGGAAGTGGCTGTGGACCCAGAAATGCTGGGAAAGGTGTTTGAAAATATGCTTGACATCACTGAGCGTAAAAGTAAGGGAGCTTTTTATACCCCAAGGGAAATCGTGCATTATATGTGTCAGGAAAGTTTAATACATTATTTGGACAATGCGCTTGAAGGAAAGCTTAAAAAGCAAGACATCGAAACCTATATCCGAGAAGGACATTTTGCCCTAGAAAATGACGAGCGGGTGGCTGCAAAAGGCGAAACCAAAACCTATAAATATCAACTGCCTGAAAGCATACGTAAACATGCAGACCTGATAGACAAAAAACTAAGCGACATTCGTATATGCGACCCTGCCATTGGCTCGGGGGCTTTTCCTGTGGGATTGTTGCACGAGTTGGTAAATGCTATGCTCGTACTGAAACCGCATTTGGGGTATGAGTACCTGACAAAAAAACGCATAAACTTTGGATTTGAAGAAAACGGACGCACACTGAGCGCAGCCGAAGTGAGCGAAAGCCGCTATATCTACCGCCTGAAACGCCATATTATACAGGAAAGTATTTACGGGGTGGATATAGATGCGAGTGCCATAGATATTGCTCGTTTGCGTTTGTGGCTATCACTGGTGGTAGATGAAGACGACTTGGACACAATTGAAACGCTGCCCAATTTGGATTATAAAATTGTGTGTGGGAACTCGCTCATAAGTCGTTATTCTTTAGAAATTCCACTAAATGATGTGTTTAAAGATGTTAATAAAAAGATTAGAAATAAAGATTTTGAAAATCTTAAAATAAAGGAGTTAGTTGGAAATGAAGAAGTAAATGTAAAGTTTTACAAAAAAATAGTTAACGATTTTTTAGTAGAATCTTCTCACGATAAAAAAGATGTTTTTAGAGCCGTAATTAAGGAAATAAAAAACGCATTTAAAAACGCTTTAAATCAACAAGAAAAAGAGGCAATCGCTAAAGCCAGAGGAGAAGTGGAGTATTTAGTTGATTTTGATATTTTTGGTAAGCAAATAGGAAGCAAAGAAGCCATAGCAAAGGCAAAAGAAAAATTACAAAAGTTAGAAGATGATAAAATAAAAATACTTGAAGGAGATTTTTATAAAAATTCCATAGAATGGCGTTTTGAGTTCCCCAATTTATTAAATGATAATGGCGATTTTATGGGCTTTGATGTGGTCATTGGGAATCCGCCATATGGAGCGAGTTTGCAAAAAAAAGAGAAAGATTTATTGCGAACTCAATACGTTGATTTAGAATTCAAAATTGATAGTTATGAAGTTTTCACTCTATCAGCAAATAGATTGACAAGAAATGGCGGTGTAACGTCATTTATTATTCCGAGTAATTTAATGGATAACTTTTTTACAAAGAAGATAAGAAAAAATCTTCTAGAGAAAAGGTTGTTAGAAATTATTGAATTAGATGACAAAGTTTTTATTTGCGCTGTAGTTCATTCAATGATTATAACTTGGCAAAATATAACATCTTCAAATTATTCTATTAAATGCAAAATAGGTTCAATAGATAATGATAATTTATTTTGGGGAAATGATTCTTTTTTCTTGAATGAAGAAAACTTTACTTTTTCATTACGAAAAGTTGCATTCAAAGAATTGATAGACAAAATTTATTTTGATTCATTACGATTAGAAAATATTTTAAAAATTAAAGATGGTATTGACACTGGTAATAATAATCAATATGTTTCAGATACGGAAATAAGTGGTTGGAAAAGATTAATTGGGGGGGCTGATGTAAACCGATGGAAAATTGCTAATTGGAGATATGTCAATTATGGAAAACATTTAGCGAATCCTCGAGACCCTGAACTTTTTGAAAATGATAAAATTGTAATTAGGGAAACGGGAGATAAAATTATTGCAACAATAGATTTGGAAGGTTTTTATGCTCTTTCTACACTTTATTCTGGACGTGTTATTGATGATAGGTTTAGTTTAAAAAGTATTTTAGGATTACTTCATTCTGAATTAATTCATTTTTTAATGGTTCTTATCGCATTTGGGCGAACAAAGGGTGCTTTCACCAAAACAAGAATTTATCATTATTATTCCCTTCCTGTGAAATTTAGTTTAATTGAGAACTCTATCATTATTGATAAAATTGTTGATTATATGCGATTTATTGATAAAGAAAAACACAGTCAAATAATCTATGATTTTTTTAACTCTTTACTAAATAGTATTTTTTACTGCCTCTTCTTCCCCTCCGAAATCAAATCAGCAGGCAAAGAAATCCTAAAGCATTTGGGAGACCTGAAGCCTATCACAGATGAGATGAGCGAAGCAGAAAAACTTGCCATTATTCAAAGTGAGTTTGAGCGTTTGTACGACCCTAATCACCCTGTGCGTTTTGCCATCGAAACGCTAGATAGTGTGGAGGAGGTAAGAATCATAAAAGAAGCCTTAAAATAAATCGAATGTATGAAGATTAAGAAAGTAGCAATACAAGACTACAAAGCCTTCTACGGAAAGCATGAATTCAACGTAGATGGCAAAAACCTGTTTATCTATGGCGAAAATGGGAGTGGCAAAAGCTCCTTTTACTACGCTTTGAAAGACTTTTTTCAGTCATCAACGGAAACATTGAACTATGATGAAACTGAAAATATATTTTTGACCGATGCCCAAAAAGGGAAGGGATATATCGAAGTAAGCTTTAATCCTGACAAAGACGGCATCGCAACGGACAAAAAATATACGCTAAAGAAAAGTTCCAAAAATACCTACACCGCAGGTGATACCAGTATTCGAGATGCCATAAAGCTAAAAAGCTTTTTGACTTACAAACACTTGCTTGGAATCCATCACATCAAAAAGGACAAGGAAATCGACTTGTTTGATTTGTTGGTAAAAGGGGTATTGAAGCATTTCAAAAGTGTAGCGATTACAGGCAATAAAGAATTGGGCGAACTTTGGGAAGAGGTGGAAACAGCGATTTCAAAAGAAACGAATCAAACCTTTAATATTACCCAAAAGAAAAATGAAGTTGATAGAGCCATAAACGCTTTTGATACTGCATTTAAAAAGCTGTTTGAGGCAAATAGCATTGAAAATATTCTGAAATATGCGCAACCAATACTTGACAAATTCGGACACAATATAGAACTGCAACTGCGCTATACGCAAGCAAAAGCAAGCGCAGACTACAAAGACATAGAAAGAAACCACGTAAAGGTAAATATCAAATATATAGGCAAAGAGATTGACAAGCCGCATATCTTTTTGAATGAAGCACGCTTATCAGCTATTGCCATTTCTATCTATTTAGGTATGGTGAAGCGGCATGTGCAGGGCATTCCTTGTAAGGTGCTTTTTCTGGACGATATTTTCATTGGGTTGGATATATCTAACCGTTTACCCCTTTTGGAAATACTCAGAACGGACTTTACCAACTATCAGGTATTCATCACAACTTACGATAAGCCTTGGTATGAATTTGTACGAACAAATTATTTGAATCAAAACCAAAATTGGAAATGCTTTGAGATTTATGCAGGTCGTTCAAAAAGGGGTTTCACTATTCCTGTAGTGAAAGAAATTAAAGGACAGGGAAATAATGACCATTTGGTTTATTTCATTCAGACAGCAGAAAACTACCATCATTCAGGCGACAACAAAGCGGCTGGAGTTTATTTACGTTCCGCATTTGAAGCCATTTTAAAACAGTTCTGCTTTGGAAAAGTGACAGTAAAATTTGTAATAGACCAAAGTAAGCTCACAGCAAACGATTTTTGGTCGGCAACCAAAAATTATATCACTTCACATCCAAGTCCCACACACTACAATTTGACAACAACTACAAAGAATGAAATTGACAATCTCTTGCCATTGGTTTTTAATCCATTGAATCACAACGATGTCAATAAGAATGAGCATAGTAGTGAAATCATAAGGGCAATCAATATTTTGAAGACTTTGAGAACAGAATTGAAGGTTTAGATGCTACCTAACGTACACACACAATGCCAGAATCGAAGCACCAAAAAAACGCCTCACCCCGAAAAGTGAAGCGTTTTTTTGCGAGAATCTGCGTGAAACTCAATATTTCCGTATTTATTGATTATCTTACCGTAGGCGGCTTGCGAGGCACAACAGGAATCTGTGGCTCTGGCTCACGTCTTGGCGGCAAAGTTGTTGTGGTGGGATTAGGTTGTGGTGTCGGCTGAATGGTTCTGTCTTGCACAGGGGGCGTATAAATAGTAGGCGTAGGATTGGGCGTTGCAGGATTTGTGGTGTAGTCGCTTGGCTTGACATTGTCTTCAAAAAAACGAATAAACTTCATTACCAAAGGTACTTGTGAGAATACCGTTTGCACTGTACCCATGCCTACTCCACGCACCCAATCATAGAAATAAGAATTTGCGGTGAAACTTGCAGGGGGAAGCCCTACTCGTCCCAAAAATAGGGTAGCAAAGCTGATAATAAGGGTATATTTTATCCACCCCCAAATTGTCCCCAAAATTTTGTCAATATTGACAGACAACTTATTGCCTGTGGCAGTTGCTACGGCACCGCTAAATCCCCCTAATACTGAAAACATCAACAAGGCTAAGAGTGCGAAAATGAGTATCCCACTTATATATGGCGAAAGTTGTGGGGAGATGCCTGATAATTGCAAAATATACCCATCGAAGAGAGAATAGTAGCGTATTGCTAACAAAGCCGCTACTACTAAGGCTGCTTTTTGGACAGCACCCGTTAAGCCCTCTTTATAGCCCTGAAATGCGCCATAACCCATTCCTCCCACTAACAAAAGGTCCAAAAAATTGATATTTACGGAATCTATTGCTGCCATAATATATGCCGAAAATGCTGTAAAGCAAGTATTTTAGGAATTAAAAATTAATAATGTAAAATTAAAAATTAACCAAAATACTTGCTTTACAACCATAAATTAAGCTAAAATTTGTTTTACTTTTTCAGAAATCGTTTTTCCATCGGCACGTCCAGCGAGTCTCTTAGTTGCCGCCATCACCTTGCCCAAATCTTTTACACCCGTTGCGCCAACTTCGGCAATAATGGCATGAATTTCTGCTTCTAATTCTTCTGCTGAAAGTTGTTTAGGCAAATAACGTTCAATTACTGCTAATTCTACTTCCTCTTTTTCTGCCAAGTCAATACGATTATTTTTGCGGAAAGACTCGATAGAATCTTTACGTTGTTTTGCTTGTTTGATAAGAACCTGCATGAATTCGGCATCGGTAAGTTCCGTGCCTTGTGGTCGTCCTTCTGCCGTTTCTGCAAGTAAAATAGCTGACTTGATAGCACGCAAAGCCAATAAAACGCTTTGCTCTTTTGCTCTCATTGCATCTTTGATGTCGTTGTTAATTGTTTCTTTTAAAGACATAATCTGTTTTTTTACGAAAAATAAAATAAAACCTCTTTATACGAAAAAGAGAAAATAAAGTTGTTAAGGGTTTATTTTTACTTGAAAAATAGCCTTTTATCGTATTTTTAATGGCAAATAGTTGTGTTTTTATTACTTTACCCAAACTTCTACCCGTCTATTTTTCTCACGCCCTATTACGTTTGTATTTGAAGCCACAGGCATCATATTTCCCAAAGGATAGGTATTTGCGACCATCAAACCTCTACTTTTTAGCTCTTTCAAAACGGCATCTGTACGATTTTGAGCGAGTTTTTTATTTGCAGCATCGCTGCCTTGATTGTCTGTAAAGCCTAACAAAAGGATTTTTTTGTTACGCATTTCGGGTTTAGAAAACGCCCGCACCATCCTGTCTAAATCGTCTAATGCTTTGTTATCCAATACGCTACTGCCCGTTTGAAAGCGAAAATCTACATTTTCCCTTCCAGCTCCTTGGGTTGCTGCAAAGTATTCAGGAGGTACTTGTGTCGAAGAAGTAGCCATTTCTTGCCCCGCATTTTTGTTGATTTGCATGGAAAGTCCCACAAAACCTGTTTGCGAAATAATATTTTCGCCTTCATCTGAAAGTGCATATTCGATAAATTCGTTTACTATATCAGATTTTGAATTTGTGGCAGTGTACATATACAGACGGCGAGAAAGCGGATAGTCCTCTGTAGAAATGGTAAAAGGCGTGGGATAAAATGGCATTATTTCTTTTGCATCAGAAATCGCTAAAGCCTTGTTATTCAGAATATTATTCATTGCTACAAAGCCAATCCCATTTGCATCTTGAGAAACAGCATCAGACAGTTCCTTGCCATTTTTGAACCATTTTACATTAGAAATAATATCAATTCCATTTAAAACGCTGGCTTTGAAGGATTCGTAAGTGCCAGATTGTTTGTCTCTTGCATATAAATTGATTGCACCCGCTTTGTTTTCCGAAATTTGGCTCCAATTTGTGATAGTTCCGCTAAATATTTGAGCGATTTGGTCTTTGCTTAATGATTTTAGCGGATTGCTACCTGGTACAATAATCGCAATTCCGTCCATTGCCAAAATATGTTCACAAGTATGTGAGGTCATATCGCCTAACTTTGCTAATTGTGCAGCTTCTGCATCATTGATTTTGCGGGAAGAAATGCCAATTTCTGCACTTCCATTGCTCAAGTCTTTGAAGGCTTCGGAAGATCCGTAGCCATGCACCGAAATACCTGCAATTTTCCCCTCTTTTGTGCCACTCACATATTTTTCTTCGGGTTTTTCACCTGCGATAATTTTTACATCGGTATAGCCTTCTTTTTGCATAAAAGCCTTTAATAATTCGGGAAGTAGCTTTTCGCCTACGGAATTAGAGCCTGAAATATGGAACAACAGATGTTCTGCGACTTCAGCCACTGAGACATCATTTTTTTCGCCACTATGCACCAAATTGCCACCCAAAATAAACTTCCAAGTGAGTAAAATGATTGCAAGTGTGATAAGTCCTGCGCCAATAAAGGGAAGCAATGACCTATTTGTGGGTTGAGACATATAATAATGCGTATTGAAATGATAAGAAAAATATTTGTAAGCATTTAAGCCTGACAAAGGACAAAAGTAACTAAAAAAATATCGTTATTATCACTTTTTCACAAAAAAATCCCATGAAAGTTGATACAACTTGCATGGGATAACTCATGCGCTCAACGTTTAATTCACATTAATGACAACAGCAGGTAAACCTTGCCACTCGGCGGGCGTTTCGCCGATGCGCCAGCCAGCATAAGTTGTTTCTATATAATAATATCTTTTTGCGCCAGACATAAAATAGTTACCCGTTGTACGAGAAGGAATTGCCGCCCCGAGCGCAATATGAGAGCGTTTTTTGTCTGCTGTTTCGATAAACAATAAGCACACATCGTATCCCATACGTTTGAGGAGTGCAGCCGCCAGAATCGCCTTGTCTTCGCAGTCACCAAAACCATCAAATAAGGTCTCTACGGGATATTTTTCATAATCTTGGTAGCCCAAAGTAGAGTCAGGCACAAATCGAAACTGTTGAATCATACTTACGACAAACATGATTTCTTGGTCGGTAGTCCAACCGTATGTTGCTTTTGCTTCTATCAAAGTCTCTTTTAGCCCTTTTGTTACGGCTAAAATCCCTCGGTCTGTGGGGTCAATATATTTACTATAATAGCTGTATTCGCCCGTCCATTTCGGACGTGCTTTCTGCTGATAATAATTTAAGGTACTTATCGGCACTTCTACTTTCCATTCCCAAGGTATGTTATAAAGCCACATATAGCTCTTCGCTGCTAACCCATTGACGACAGTATCTGGCGGAAAATAAGTAGTGTGAGCGAAGTTTGTGAGTGGAAACGAAATAAACAGGGCTGTCGTGAGGATAAATAATACAAATCTCTGCATTTGACACGTTTTTGTAAGCAATACGCAAAGATAGGGTAATTGTTACTTAGTGGAAACTCCCTAAATGTGTAATTTTCATGTTCATAATATTTTTCCTTGTGTTTTTGTTGCTTACTCATACATTTTGAGGCATTTATTATTTCCCTAAAATAGACTACCTACCCAAAAACTACCCCTACTTTAGAGACCTTGTACCATATCGAAAACATTTTCTTAAAAATTTCGTTTTGGCAAATCTGTAAATATTCGATACGGGATTTGCGTTTTGGGCAAAAATAGAACCGCAACCGTAAGCAGTAAAATCATAAAATCGGTAAAAAAAGATTTTTTTTGCTGATACCACATTTCTAAATCTCCCTTGTGTGGCATGATAAACTGCTCATATAATTCTTGTGCAGGAATCGTAGATTCGGTAAGCAACATTTCTTCGTCTCGAAAAATAATAGAGCCTATGCCTGTGATACCCGGCAGCGAATCATAGATATGTGTTTGTACTTGTGGCGCATATAAATCAAAACTTTCTTGCAATAAAGGGCGAGGACCTACAAAGCTCATTTCTCCTTTAAGAATATTGATAAGCTGCGGAAACTCATTTAATTTACTCAATCGCAAATAATGCCCCAGTTGAGTTACTCTAGGGTCGTTTCTAAGCGTAATTTCGCCCCCAATTTCCAAACTATTGCGCACCATCGTAACCAATTTCCAAATCTGAAAGCGTTGATTTTGGTAACCTATTCTTAATAAAAACAAAATGGGCAGCATAAAAGGGAGACAAATTCCTATTAGCAACAAGGAGAAGAATATATCAAAAAATCGTTTGAGGAATAAATACATATTTAGTAATGAAAAGTTAATAATTAAAAATTAATAATTAAGGCATCTTTCATTTTGTTTGAAATATGGTTTACACTTTGCGTGTAACATACGCTTTAGCTTGTGTCAGAACATATTAACACAAGCTAAAGCGTATGCTATATTTCCAAAAATGGGTAAACTACTTATGAAAGATACCATAATTAATGTAATTATAAAGGTTCTCACAGATAAAAAACCTAATTTGCGTAAATCTGCGAGAACCTAATGCTACTTTGTCAAGTTGAGGTTTAGCTCAGGTGTCATTGCGAGCGAGTGAACGAATGAAAAATTGCGAAACGAAGTGTAGCAATTTTGAATGAGTGAACGAGCGAAGCAATGACACGTATTTTGTATAATCACTGCTTTTGATAT
Organism: Bacteroidota bacterium; assembly: GCA_013298365.1. Lineage (GTDB taxonomy): Bacteria > Bacteroidota > Bacteroidia > J057 > J057 > JAAFHL01. The sequence goes on from JAAFHL010000002.1 coordinate 39,812, forward strand.
TGCTACGTAAGATTGCTTCGCTCATTCGTTCAAATTTTTTTGGCTAAAGCCTTCACAATTTTTGAACTCATTCCCTCGCAATGACACACTTAATTTATTAGTTTTCAACCTGACAAAGTAGAACTAAACAGTTACAAAAAACGCTTGTAAGAAATGCCTTACAAGCGTTTAGAGGGAAAAATCGTTTTACTTTATCTGACAATTGTAACCGTTCCTTTGTAACTGCGTTTTACGCCATTGATGCTATAATCTGCAACGACAGTGTAAACACCTTCAGGACAAATTTCGCCTGTTCTTTGGTCTGTTCCATTCCAGTTATCCGTCAGACTCGTAGTAGAATAGATTGATTTACCCCAACGGCTATAAATATTGATGCTCAAATTTTGGATATTCATGCTACCAAAGAAAGGCAGCAGGTCATTAATTCCATCACGATTGGGCGAAAATGCTGTAGGAATATACAAATCTCTCATGTTTTTGATAAACACCGTTTTTGTGATAGAATCTGTACAACCATTGCCATATCCATTTTCTACATATAATGTAATGGGATATAAGCCTTCTTGTAGATACGAAAATTCAGGAGTCATCACATTTGAATAATTGTTTGCACCAAAATTCCAACTATATTTAATATCCGTATTTGAACCCGAATTACTATTCACACTTGTGCTGGCAAAGTCAATGATTTGTGCGATTTCTGCTGTGTCAGGCGTAATCGTAAAATCTGCAATAGGTGTATCTTTTAACAAAAGATTGACAACATCTGCATCTTCATTGATACAACCGGCATATTTAGAAATACTTTTGATATAAAAGCTTTCAGGGCTTGTTACATTTGTAAAGCTATAAGTACTTCCTTCATGCACTTTTTGGTTGCTACTTGGGTCATACCAATAAAAGTCGGCATCTGCAATCGTTGGCGAAATCACTTTCAAAATAGCATTGTCCCCAGGACACACCGAAACGTCTAAGGCGACGGGAGTTGATGGGATTCTATCCACATATACCGTAACAGGCGTTTTTTGCAAGCTTGTACAGCCAAAGTATTCCGATTCTACAAAGTAGGTAAGCGAAATATTGGTAAATGGCGTTGTGAATTGCGCTCCTGTAAAAACAGACGTTGTGCTTGACGCATTTGCATACCAATTAAAGCTAACCCCTGCACCTTGTGGTACAACGGCAATGCTCGCTTGTGTACCAGGACAAATGGTATCAGGCAAGGCTACCACATTTTCAGGTTTTTGAAAAACAATTACCTGCACCGAACTACGTGTGCTTTTACAACCAATTGCGGTAGAAGCCTCTGCAAAGAAAAATATATTTTGGGTAAGATTTGGCGTAATAAAAGGGATACCTGCGCCTAATGGTGTGTTAGAAAGATTGCTGCTATACCAATTAATAAATGTGCCAGGTACAACATTTGCTGACAAAGATGCAGGTTCGCCTACACAAGTTGTATCGGGTATCAAACTTGGCGGACTGGGAATGGCATCAACTTGCAGCGTAACGCCTGTAAGCGTCAAACTCTTGCAGCCATTTGCATCTACTGACTCTACATATAAAGTAGTATCTTGCATGGGTGCGTTCATATTTAATGGATTTCCTGTAAATACAGACAATCCGCCCGCAGGTTGATTATACCATACAAAACTAACACCACTTGGTGCATTTGCTTGAAATACCCCATTATCGCCTTGACAAATAGGCGTTGCTATGGCTGTAGGTGCAGGAGGTGCGGGAATTACTACTACGGTTGCTGCAGAGCGAGATGTGCTTGCACATACATTTCCAAAAATGGATTCGGCATAATAGGTGGTAGTTGTCGCAACAGGTGGCGTATTGAAAATTGTCCCTCCCCCCAAAAGCGCACCGCCCACTGCTGCATCATACCATGCGATGGCAGCATTTGTGGGCGAACTAACTGTAAAAGAAGTGGTATTGCCTTGACACAGAGTGTCTGTATCATCTACAATTGTCGGGGCTACAGGAAAAGGTGATGCCACAATAAGCATGGTATCATTGATGTTACAAGTACCGATAGTTGCCGTTACAATATAAGGCAATGTGTCTATGCTTGTTAATCCCGCAGGGGTTGTAAATATCGGATTTGAAAGAGTAGGATTACTTACATATGTACCTGGAGTCCATTGATAAGTATAATCGTTGATGGCTGTAACACCCATTTGTGCGGTGCTACCTTCACAGGCTGTGCCATCTGGTCCAGCATTTACCTCAGGCTGAACAATATAGATATTTGCATTTTTGATAGAGAAAAAGCCTGTTCCACCCCCATTTGCTGCTGTAAAAGTAAAATATACAGGATTTGTTAGGTTGTAATTACCTGTGATATTAGGTACAGCCGCACCATTAAAATACACTTCAATCAAGCCATTTTTGTAGGCTACTTTTATATTTTGATACGCATTGCTGTATAATGTAGGGACAGTTACTGATGGTCCTGCGACACACTCATCGGTCGTATTATAACGAATTTCTAGCTCTGGGGCAGGTCCTGGTGCGCAATTGTCAAATCCGTCCATACAAACGGCAAAGCCAGTAAATGACGCAGGAGCAGCGATACCCAAAAAGCCCCCACTTGCATTAGAAATCGCAATAGGCGCACTACTAACAATGAGCGCAATCCCATCACCCACACCTGTGAATTGAGACATTCCTATATCAAAATCAGCAAGCCAATAATCGCAATTTGCTGCCACATCTAAGGGCGCATTGTATTGAATACTTGCCGCTGTAAGTGCAGTACCTGGCACAAGAATGAGCTCATTCGCATCAATGTCAGGGTCGCCAGGTGTTTCTCCTACTGAACTATTATTCAATGTCCAACCCGTAGTATTCATGCTTGTGCCATTCCCATTTAGTGAAGCGAAGTTTACAAATGTTTGTGCTGATACTGTCTGTATTCCTGCACACACCATAAGTAAACGCATAAAAAGTCTTTGTAAATTCATGATATAAATCTTAGTAGTCCCATTTCTCCGTCCCAAAATTAACGCAAAAAATCGAATATTCAATATAATTGCATGATGCTTAGTCCTTTTTTTGTGTAGGAACGGTTAATATTGACGTGTGAACCGTTGTAATAAATCAAAATAAAAAATATGTATATGACTATCAATTAAGTCATTATTGCTTCAAAAGGCGATTTTGAACCCATGTTTCATTTGCCAAATACCAATCTACGGTAGCTTCCAAACCTTCTTCAAACATGATACTCGGTTG
>JAAFHL010000020.1 GCA_013298365.1 Bacteroidota bacterium
CGATAAAAATGAGGCGTAAATTGGCAGCTTGTATGCCTTTTCCCCACGCAAATATGCTGATAAATGTGAGCAAAAAACCTGTCATTTCTACGGCTATCATTTTCTCAAAATCTTTTTCATACAAAATAATGACTTCATACGATTGAAAAAGAAATAACCCATAAGTCCATATAAACAGTTCTATCGAGAAAAAAAAAGATTGATATTTGAGCAAAAAAAACAGCCATACCAAGGGCAGTAACAAAGTTCTTGCGCTCAATGCGATTTGCCAATTTCTGCCCGTTTCGGCAGGGTTTTGACTAAAAGTTCGCAATAAAAAATCTTTATTTCCCCAAGAAAGCAGGCTTGCCGCCAACGTAACCCACATATATTCGCCTACAAAACTCCCCCACAACGCTTCGGAGTATAAACGAACTACAAGCATGGAAACCAACACATTAAAGGCAGGAATCAAGCCACTACGAAGGGCAAAAAGAAAGATATTGCGGAGACGTTTCAACATATAAAATGAGGTTTATGTCCCCTGTGCTGCTTGATAGTAATGGATAATAATCATGCCCAATACAGACAAAAACACGACATCATCGCCTTGTGTAAGTTGTGTATTCACATCAACAAATGTTTCTTGTTTAAACCAATTCCACTTTTGCGTGATACGCATCAATTCTTGTTCGGCTTCATTTCGCCACTCAAACTCGCTATTTTTCCAAAGACTTTTGCGATGAAATGTATATTTATCTTCTTTGAATCGAAAACGCAACTCATAACGGGTTGCTGTCATGCTTATTTTCGACTCAGCCAAGGCTATTTCCTCATTTGTTTCCCCATCAAATAGGGAAATTTCTGCACCCATTGCATGTTTTTCTAAAAAAAAGTGCTTGGTTTGGGTTTGGATTTTAGCCTCACTCATCATCGAATTGAGGTATTTTACGGTAGCAAGCGTTCCGTTTGTACTTTCTATGGAGAAATCATGTTTCCAAACACTGGGACGGTTTATTTTTAAGTTCTGAATCATAGATGCGCTAATTTTGAAGAAATCTTTTTGCAAATCATACGTAAATTAACGACTTTTTTTCAAATTGATATTTATCAAAAAAAAATAAGTTTATATTTGCCCAAAATATAGCCTATTATGGCTCGCAGATTAGCACTGATTTAACCGCAGATTCACGCAAATAATAGTTCGACTTAGCTCACTAACCAAATTTGCGAAAATCTGCGCTCTCTATCTCCGAAAATCTGTGTGAACCTAAATAGTCACCTCAAAACAACGCTTTATGCTCCAAGATTTGCTAAATTTGGTTTTCTTTGATGGCTGTGTAAGTTGTGGAAATACGCTTGCAAAGGGCGAATCTCAAGTATGTTTGACTTGTTTGAGTCAATTAGAGCCTACACATTTTCATTTGAAGCAAAAAGAAAATGATTTGTATTTTCGATTTGCGGGCAAAGTGCCAATCGCAGGCGCAAGTGGCTTATTTTATTTTGACAAAAAAGGAAGATTTGAAAAGCTCATTCATGCGTTTAAATACAAAGATATGCCTGAAATCGGGCAGTTTTTGGGCGAATATTTTGGTGAAACCCTCAAAAGTAGCAGCTTTTTGGAAGGAATAGAAGCTATTTTACCTGTACCCCTTCACCCTCGCAAAGAATTAGTCAGAGGTTACAATCAATCCGAAAAAATTGCAGAAGGTTTGCAACTTGCCAGCCATATTCCTATGCAGAAAAACCTGCTAAAACGGGTGCGAAAAACAGAAACACAAGCCCTAAAATCTAAATCGGAACGTTGGGACAATGTAGCAGATGCCTTTGCCGCCCATCAAAAACCGCCCAAAGGCGTGCTGATTATAGACGATGTAATTACCACAGGTGCTACGATAGAAGCTTGTATTCGGGCTTTGATGGCACAAGATAATCCGCCCGAAATTATCAAAGTGGGCAGTATTGGCGTGAGGAAAGCGATGTAGGGTTTCATTTAAGTATGCCTAATTTCGCTCAGATTTCCGGTGATTTAACCGTAGATTTGCGCAAATAAACCCTTAATCTGTAAAAATCTGGTGATGTACCAAAGTGTAGACCTCTTGTGCCGTAGGCACAAAATATCGGTAAAAATATGCGATATTTCCCTAATTTTATCCTTTTTTCGTGCTTGCACGAAAAAAATGAGCAGGAGTGGGGGATTTATGTTTTTTACTGATATTTTATTCCTAACGGGATAGAGGAATAAACTTAGGTCTCCACTTTGAAACATAACCAAAAATCTACGTGGTCGTTGAGTTTGGACTCTGCTGAGGCTTGATAAAATAAAAACCTGTAACTTTACCATCGGTTTTGCTACTTATTCTTTTTATTGCTAAATGGGTAAAAAAGAATATTTGGTACTTCTGCTTCAGCCGAAGTACCCATAAAATCCAATATTATGTATCAATTATTGCCATTTTTTTTGATATTGCGCATATATTGAAAAGAATTTGGGGCATCAATCCCAAAATACTGCATTTTCGATGAATTAACCGTAAATCTGCACTTAATCTGCGAAAAAAAACATGAACATATTCCACTTCATATATGAAGGCGTTGCCATGGCACTCAATGCCTTATTTAGCAACAAAATCCGCACCTTTCTGACCATGCTGGGTGTGGCTACGGGTATTTTCGCCATTTCTGCGATTTTGACAATGGTCAACTCCATGAAATATTCGCTGTCCGAAAATCTATCTTCTCTGGGCAATACTACTATGTTTGTACACAACTGGCCCTGGAAAAACAATTCGCAGGATTGGTTCAAGTTTTTTAATCGCCCAAAAGTTAGCTATTCTGATTATTTGAAACTAAAAGAAGGCTTAGATGAAGTGGAAGGTGTGGCGTATGAAGTTTCTGTGATGGGACAAACGGTCAAAGGCGATGGGAAAAGTTTTACAAACGTAGTTATACAAGGCGTAACCGAAGATTATGTCAATTTGAATAATTTAAAAGTAGAAGAAGGACGTTTTTTCACCGAAATAGAAATTGCTGGTGGAAATCCTGTGTGTGTGGTAGGCACAAATATCGCAACAGGTTTGTATCCTGGTCAAAATCCGCTTGGCAAATTTGTCCGTTTGGGTGGAAATCGGGCAAAAATTGTGGGTATTTTGGAGAAAAAAGGGGCAGGTATTTTTGGAGGAAGTCAAGATGATGGGGTGCTGATTCCTTATATGTATGCCGCTCGCAACTACAATATGAATCGCCGTTCCGTGGATAAAATGATTATGGTGAAAGCTCAAAAATATGAGGAATTGGACTATGTAGAAAGCGAAATCATCAGCAAAGTACGGGCAAATCGGGGCTTGAAGCCTGGTGTAGAAGACAATTTTTCTATCAACAAGCAAGAAATGTTGATGAAACAAATAGATACGATTTTTAAATATTTGGAAAATGGGGGGATTATTATTACCTTTTTCTCTTTATTAATTGGGGGATTTAGCATTTTCAACATCATGTACATTTCTGTGAAAGAAAGGACAAATGAAATTGGGATTCAAAAAGCGTTGGGGGCTACGAATGATTTTATTATGTTCCAATTTATTACAGAATCCGTAGTAACTTGTATTTTAGGGGGACTTTTAGGCTTATTGGTTTTATTTATAGGTGCAGAAGTCGCAAAAAGTGCGCTGATTAATTCGGGCATTAGCCTCACGATTGTGATAGAAATGTGGGATGTATGGCGCGCGATTATTTTGTCTATTGGCATAGGACTTACAGCGGGCGCACTTCCTGCATGGATGGCAGCGAGGGTGGACCCTGTCATTGCGATTCGGGCAAAGTAATTTGCTTCCTAATATTTACCCTCCAAATAATTTATACAAAAGCCTTCAAACCATCAAAAGTTTGAAGGCTTTTTTAACAATTTATCATAATTTGGGTAGAAAAATAAGGTTTTATTAAGGATTTTTTGTTTTTTTGCCAAAATAACTGCAATTTTGTTAGCGAATTGCAAGATTCAATATTTATTTATAACCTTATTCCACACACACATATTTGGCATGAAAGAGACAAACACAAATGAAATACAATTAGATAACTTAGATAGAACGATTTTGGAGATTTTGATGAAAGATGCTCGTACTCCTTATTTGGAAATTGCTCGTATGTGTACCGTTTCAGGGGCTACCGTGCATTTGCGTATCCAAAAACTGGAGAAAATGGGCATTATTAGCGGCTCACGCCTTATCATCAATTATCGAGATTTGGGACTGGGTATTTGCGCCTTTTTGGGCATTTATTTGGACAAATGCGACCACTTTCAGGAGATTTTTACTTATATGAAAGAAATTCCTGAAATTGTAGAGTGCCATTATACCACAGGGATTTATGCCATTTTCCTCAAAGTATATTGCCGAGACACACAGCATTTGCGGGATTTATTGATAGAAAAAATTCAAGTTATTCCGTATGTAAGACGTACAGAAACATTCATTTCTTTGGAGCAAGTATTTGATAGAGAGCCTAATGTAGATAAAATGTTGGAGGGGAAAATTAATCTGCAAAATGCCTAATTATTGACTAAAAACATCTCATCGCCTTGTTTGAAGACAAGTTCAAACAGGGCGATAGATATTAATAGCAAAAAAAGAGTTTATCTTTGCGAAAAATTGACTAAATTCCACTTTTTCATTCCAATTCTATGCAATACTGCTATCGCTTTTTACAATTTCTTATTCCTTTTTTATTCCTACAAAATACTTTTGCACAATGGGATAAAATGGCAGGCGTGATTTCGCCTTATCCTGTTACGATTACTACACCTTCTGTGGGTGGTACGGTTCTGGCAAATATTTTAGACCAAAATGACAATACGGCTTGGTATTCGGGTGCGCCTTTGCCTACGGGCTATGTGGGACGGGCTGACCAAAATATTTTTTTTAACAAAGCGAATTTGATTTGTTCGAGTACAGGGACGGTTGCCTCTTTTGCTAATATTACGGACAATAATTTTAACAATTCGGTTGCGATTCCTTTGCAAAGTGGCAAAAGTATGTTGCGCATGAATCTTCCTACACCTTCGACTTTGCTGGCAATGACCTTAAAATTGTCTATGCCTGTGGGTGCAAGTGTGAATGTATATGCTTTTACCTCTACGATTGATTCTGTGTTAATTGGCACATATACAACAAGTTACACAACCCCTCGCTACAATTTCCCCGCAGGGCAAACGATTACACATATTAAATTATATTCGACAGGTACAAATTTTAGTGTGTTTGAAATCGCTTGTATTGCGACTTTGGCAAAGGAATTTGTGGTGTTGAATTTGGGAAGCGTCAAAAGTGTGGGCTATATTGAAACCAGACATTGGACAAATACGGTTTCAGTGGGAACGGCGTTATATTATAGTGCAGATAGTTTGACGTGGACACTCATTAAAACCTTGAATCCTACGGCTTTGCCCAAAATCTCGACAGAATTGCCTGTACCTGTGATGGCTCGTTATATTAAATTGGAGCATACCCTAGCTTTTCAAGATTATGCAAAGGCTTCGATTTGGGAAATGGCGGTGTATGATGAATATGGTTGGATGGGGACAATGCCTGCGCCTGTACCGAGTACGCAAAAAATAGCAGATATGACGGGGGTAAATGGTATATGGGGTTGGTCGCATAGTGCGTATTCTTCGGCAAATGACAATCACGAAGGTCCTTGGCTGTTTAACAAAGCGGTAAAACAAGCCAGAAATTATCATGGTTGGAATTGGGACGTAACAGACCCCGACCTCACGCCAAACTATACAACGATGGCAAGTGGCGGCGGCACACAGGCGCAATGGTGGCTCAATTGGAATACAGAATATGGGGCGTGGAAAAATGCAGGTTTGACTACGGAAACGTCTATTCAGTTCACTAACAGCACTTTCCCTATGAGTGTGTGGAATACGCCCTACACTTCTGCTTACAATTATGGCTATGCTTTTGCGCAGCATTTTGGTCCCGTCATCGGCAATAATAATGTAAAAACGATAGAAGTAGGGAATGAGCCTTGGGATTACGATTCTACTTTTTATCGAAATATCTTGCGAGGCATGGCGATTGGGGCAAAAACAGCAAATCCCAATATGGAAGTTTTTCCTTGTGCTTTGCAGGCTGCTTTTCCGCAAAATGAAGCCTCTACGAGTTCCAAAAACTTCACAGGCGCACGCATTACGCCACAAGAAGCTCCTTATTTAGATGGTTTAAACGTACATTTATATTGTTTTTTGAATGATTCAAATGGCATGAGACGTTCTGTTTACCCTGAAAAGAAGTTCTCGCATTTCTGGACAGTTTTGGCAGACATTCGTTTCCGAAACCACAATATGCCGGGCAAAAAAATCTATGTTACCGAATTTGGTTGGGATAGCCCAGGCGGTGGCGATAATTGTACGCACAATGAATGTGTTTCGGAAAAAGAACAGGCAATTTATGGCATACGTGCCTCAATGATTATGATGCGTTTGGGCATAGACCGTTTTCATTGGTATTTTTATGGAAATACTTCTACGGGTGCGCTGTTTGCCCGTTCGGGAATGCACAGCAACAATTTTCAGTTAAAACAAAGTTTTGTCGCTTTTCAAGCAATGAAGAATTTGATAGGAGACCGCTATTTTCTTGGGATAGAAAGAGAAGACAATGGGGCTTATATTTACAAATTGGGCGATTCTTTGGGGGGAGTAAGTCATTTAGTGGCTTGGCAACCTACTTTGGGCGCAGTCAATTCTTCTTTTTCCGTTACGGTAAATGTGCCTGCTGCGCCTGTTGCTGCTTGGGAATTAGCGGGTTTAAATGGCTTTGGCGAAACGATAACTCTGCCTACCTATTCCGCAGGGGCAATCACTTTTGATGTTACGCCTGTCCCCAAAATCATCAAACTCAATCAAGGCGGCGGCTTTATGCCTTGCACTCTCGTTCCCGATTTTACGCCAAATCAAGGAATTTGCCAAACGATAAACTTTGCACAACTGACGAATAGCAATGCAAATACCTTGTCTTATAGTTGGACTTTTGGGGCGCACCCTGCCTTAGATGGCAATACAAGTGCTTCTCCTTCTGTGCTTTATCATGCAGCAAACACTTTTCCTGCTTGTATGTATGTTACAGGCATGAATGGCAGTACGGTTTGCAATCAACAAATGATTTGTAAAAATGTGGTTGTAGCGGCTGATTGCAATTTTACGCCTTCTTTTACTTATACAAATACAGATTGTGGAGATGTTATTTTCAATTCAAATGTAACAGGCTCAACTTGCGATGTCAATCAATGGACTTTTACTTGGGACTTTGGGCATGGCGGAAATGACTTTACAGGTGCAGGCAGCAATGTAAGCCATGTTTTTCCTACAAATGGAACGTATAATGTGAGTTTAACTGTAGATAAAATGGGTTGTAACCCACAAACAATTTCTCAAACGGTAAATGCCTCTCCTACAACAACTTGTAATTGCGACATTACGATTACGCAAAGTGGCATTTATCGCCCTGCTTCTATGGGAACAGGCACTTTTTATCTCAATGTACAACCTGGACAGACGATTTGTGTGCAGGGTGGCAATTATAGTATGCTACGTTTTGTCAATTTTACGGGGGCAGCAGATGCGCCGATTCGTATCAGAAATTATAATGGACAAGTAAAAATTGCGCACAATAGCTATTATGGTGCATTGGATTTTCATGGTTGCCGCTATATTCAGCTTATGGGAAATGGTGATAACAATGTAAATTACGGTTTTCGGGTAGATAGTTGTGGCACAGGTTCGGCGATTGGCATAGGTTCAAAAAGTTCGGACATAGAATTGCATCATGTAGAAGTAGCAAAAGCAGGTTTTGCAGGAGTTATGGCAAAAACAGACCCTTCTTGCACAGATGCAAGCACACATTACCAGAACTTCACCATGTACAATATCAATCTTCACCACAACTATATGCACGATGTGGGCGGAGAAGGTTTCTATGTAGGGAGTTCCTTTTATGGAGGCTTTAATACAACTTGCAGTGGCGTGCCAGATACTTTGTATCCGCACCTGATTTATGGCTTAGACATTCATCATAACATGGTAGAAAGAAGCTCCGCAGAAGGCTTGCAGTATGCTTGCGCCCCGAATGCGCAGATACATGACAACAATATGAACCGAACAGGCATCAATCCTTTTGCGGCTTTTCAAAACAATGGGCTGCAATGTGGAGCAGGCGGTGGCGGAAACTGCTATAATAATGTTATCCGAAATGCAGATGGTGCGGGCATTATCATTATAGGTCCTTTTGGGGGAAATAAATTCTATAATAACCTAATTGCTCACTCAAAGGGCATTTTTTGCGACAATCGAGTCGGCTCTGTGGGGAATACAAGTTTGGACATTTTCAATAATACGATGGTGGACATTGATGGAAAAGCCATTACTTTATACAATGAAATCAATACAAATACGATAAAAAACAACGTCATCATTCGCCCTTCTAATGGCATCTTTTTTGACTATTTGCAAGGCGCAACAGCTTCATTGATAAATAATTATACCTCAATGAATATAGATGCTGCGTATTTTGCCGACACCATAAACGATAATTTTCGTCCTACGGTTAATTCGCCTTTTATAGACGCTGGCAGCATGGTAAATATTGGTTTTGATGCCGATTATGGCGCACGTTTGCAAGGCAGCGCAGTAGATATAGGTGCGTATGAGTTTGTTTCCACACCTTTCGCCATCGAATATTTAGATTTAGCAGGAGAAAGCCTTGAAAATGAGAACCTTTTAACATGGAAAATGAAAGAAGATAAACCTATTTCTCATTTTATCTTGGAAAAATCGCAAGCAGGAAGCCTTTTTATTCCTTTGGCAAAAATTCCTTTTGAATCGGGCAAAATGACTTATACATTTAGCGACAAACAAATTGAAAATAAGGTCAATTATTATCGCCTAAAAGTAACAGATATAAATGGAAATGAAGTATTTAGCAATGTGGTTACTTTGTATCAAGACAAGGAAATATGGGAAGTTTTTCCCAATCCCACCACAGGGATTATACATTTTATTTCCAATAACAAAGAACAAAAATACGAAATCTTTACCGAAATTGGGCAATCTGTAATGAAAGGCGAAAGTCTCCCTAATCATTTGGATATAAGTCCATTAACGAAGGGTATTTATTATCTGAAAGTAGGTAGTAGAAGTATAAAGGTCATAAAATTATAGTTGCAAAGCCGCACATTAGATACATTTCAAGCTGATTTTCAAGTAATTACTAAAGCCTTTATTTAGAGAATATAAGAAAAATAGAATTTCCTTAAAATAATATTTTCAGCTAAAACGCTTTACAGAGATAAACTAAGATTCTGAGACAGTTACTCTTTAGCACTTTTTTACAGCAAGAAATAAAACAAAAAAAACACGCTTATCAAAACCTGATAAGCGTGTTGTATATGATTGATTTTCAAAGCAGCAATTAATATCCTGCTTTATGTCTTTCGTCTTTTGCATCAGCCATTTTCACCAAAGCAGGTTCAACTTTGCCTTTAAGCTGTTGTTTTCCTTGGTCTGCGGCTGTTTTGCGAGCTGCTAAAAGGGCAGGCTCATCAGGTTTTGTGGCTTCTTTTACCTCTGTAACCTGTACGATATAAACGCCATTTTTACCTACAATCGGCTTGCTTGTTGCACCTTTTGCAAGGCTTGTTGCCTTACCGATTACATAAGCATCGTTGCCGATACCTGGGATACTTGGCGATTCAAAAGAAATATCAGTTGCTGCACTTACAAAAGCACCTGCACCATAACCTGTTTTGATTTCTTCTAAACTTTTGCCTTGCAATGCTGCCATTTTATCCGCAATCATTTTGCCTTTTTTCTCTGCCAATACCTCACGGGTAACTTCTGCTTTCACATCTTCCAAGCTCTTCAAACCTGCTTTAGATTTTTTACTTACTTGTGCAAAAATGAAACCTTCTGCTACACTATATACTTTTGAAAATTCGCCTTGTTTTGCGTCAATTGCCCACAAAATCAATTCACGAGCAGGAACACCAGAAAGCATTTTGGTATTGTTTTCCAATGGATTAGAAGTACGAACCATCATATTTGCAGTCTTTCCAGCTGCTTCAATGTCTTTTGCTGCTTGTGCTTTTGCTGCAAAATCATTTACCGCACCAAAAACGGCAGTATTTGTTGCTTGACTCACACGCACTTCTTTTTCTACTTCTGCAATCAAATAAGACTCGTCTGTTTTATCCTCTACATATATAATATGGTATCCTTGTGGCGTTTTGATAGGACCTGCAACGCCACCTTTTGCAGTAGCTTTGATAGCATTGTCAAAATCTACCCCATACATACCTGGAGTTGCTGCATCACCTGTGCCATACCAGCCAATAGAACCGCCATTTTGCTTGCTTTGCATGTCTTGAGATTTTTCCATCACAAGTTGTGCGAAGTTTGTAGCATTTGCCGTAGCTTTGATACCTGCCGCTTCTGCCATTGCTGCTGCTGAATCTGCTGCAGTTGTTGCTTTTGGGCGAATCACAATATGACTTACTTTTGCGGTAGGATTTCCTCCTTTACGAGCTTCTACTACTTTGAACAATTTGTACGCATCGTTGTCTAAAACAGGTCCGATGATTGAACCTTTTGCCGCCACTTTCACGCTGTCTTTGATTACAGCAGGCACATCTTTCAAGGTAACAAAACCTTTTTTGTCATACTTTTTGCGAGATTTTCCATATACAAACGTAGAGTCATCTTTTGCCGCAGCAAAACGCTCTTTGTATTTGATTACTTCTGTCAAAGCTTTTTGAGAATCTGCCGCCGTAGGACGCAAATCATATTGAACATATTTCAAAATAGTCTGGTCTTCTGCTTTGTATTTTGCTGCATTTTTAGCCATATATGCAAGCAATTCTGCGTCAGTTGCTTTCAAAGTAGAATCAGGAATTTGAGAATAGTTTACGCCCACAAAAGAAAGGTTCACTTTACGTTGTCCTTCTTTGAATTTGCGCTCTGCTTGTGCCTTAGAAGAAATGTAACCTGCTGAAACCATTGCCTCAAATTTTTCTTTCATGCGGCTTTGAATCAAATAGGTTTCAAACTCTTTCAAACGGACTTTTTCATTTGGGTCGTTTACTGCTTGTGTCAAATATTTTTCTACATCAGCCGCATTAAATTCTTTTCCTTGTTGTTGGAAAAAGCCCCCAAAATATTGTTTTACCACAGGAGAAACATTTTTACCGGTAAACATCTCACGCACTTCTTCAGGCGTAACAGTAAGCCCCAAAGATTTATATTGTTTTTCAAATGCTTTGTCAGATACCATTTGATTCCAAATCATGTCCATCACCTGAAAACGGTCAGCATCTGTTAAAGTTTGTCCTTGTTGTTGAATAAGGTCAAGGCGTTGTTGATATTTGGTAGCAAAGTCTTTTGCATCTACTTCTTCGCCAGCGATGCTACCTACACTCGTAGCAGAGCTTGCGCCCGAGCGGTTATAGCCAGAGATAAAGTCCGTCAAAACGAAACCTAATAGTGCAATCGCAATTATCACTACCACCAAAGCCATATTTTCACGAATACGTGCCAATAAGGTTCTCTCGCCTTGCTCCAGTTCTGGTTCTTGTCCTTTTTTTAGTTTTTCAGCCATCGTCTTTTGATAAATGGAAATAAATTTTGCAGGGAACAGTTTGTGTTACTGCAAATTACGTTATGTTTTTTTGAAAATCAACCCTATTTTGAAGCAAAAAAAGGCTTCTACATTTTTTGGGTGCGCAAATTAAGTGCTTTATACTCAAATAACAAAATTTATCTGTGTAGTTTATAAGTTTTTTCTTAGCAGAAAGAAAAAATAACTCGCTTATTATCAATGTAAGCCCTCATTTTTAGAAAGAAACCGTTCCCGAAGGCGCATTTCTTTTGAGCATCATGCTTTTAGATGTACCTCGCATTTTGACATGTACAATATTATTTTGAGACTCATACAAATCCATCAGTATCGTATTTTTGACACTTATGTTTGAAACGGCTGCCACATTTTTCACTTCTAAATAGCACCAAGTTGCATCGTCTTCTTTTTCTTTGCCAATATATTGACATGTTTGCGCTGTTCCATTCACGCTTAGCCCAAACTTTTCGCCAAGATAGCTTTGCAAATGTGCATTAACTTGCGGCGATTCTTGACTTGTATTGAGATTCGATCTGCCCGAAAAACGACTATTTAAGGCTTTTTCCAAATCATCTGTGAAAATTTTGATGGAAATTTCCACTGTTTTTGCGCTCGCATTGTATTCGACTTCGCTAATCGTTACAAAAAAAGCATGATAAGGATTGGCAAATACATTGCAAATCACAACCAAAAATAATAAAAGAATATTTTTTTTCATTTTTTACGTAAGTATGAGTTGCAAAAAACTAACCAGATAATTTAGTATTAAAAAAGGATTATCATGGAGTCAGCATAACTTTCAACTCTCCACTTTTAACTATCAACTACTTAAAAGCTGCTTCATTTAAGGTAAAATAATCGCCATGTAAGGTTGCATGAATGAGCAATAAATCTGCACGTACCAAAGTAACCAAAGCAATCGCCGCAGGTTTGTAGGGCAAATTCAATAAATTTTGCGCATCTGCAACGGTAATTTTGGGTTGTGTTTGCAAATACCGCAAAATCGCCTCCTCCCTTTTTCCATACATAAACTTCACATCTTGCATATCTGTGGCATAACGCAGCACTTGCACCATTTCTTTGCTTGCAATAATGCTCATGTCTGCTACCCGCACAAATGCCAATAATTTGAAGGGCGGCACATTTTCTTTGAGGTAAACAGGCTTTTTTTCACTTTCGGATACATGAAAAATCAACACTTCTCGCTTTGCATTGATGGGCAGACGTTCCAAATGATACACCAAAAAAGGCGAATAGTTTGCCAGATGTTGTGTAATCACAAAAATCTCCTCCTCGGGATTTTTGCAGCCCGAAATTGTTCTATCATCATCAATGCCTACAAACAAAAAGCCTCCCTTCGTATTGGCAAAAGCAACCATCTCCCGTACAATTTTGTCGGGATATGTTGCTTTTTTCTTAAACTCTATATACAATCCCTCGCCTTGCGAGGTATATCTTTTGAGCTCGTTGAGGTTCATAATGAGTAAGTTGATAGGGGAAAGTTGATAGTCGAAAGTTAGGAATGTGTATAGATTAATCTTTTATTTTTAACCACTAAGTCACTAAGAAACACTAACATAGGACTCAAAAGTGTGATATTATTTTATACACATTCTTTACAATACTTTACTATATATAACTATCCACTTTCAATTATCAACTTTCAATTTATTCTTTTATTTTTTCAAAACCCGCATCTCCCCAAAGGCTTTCCAAACGATAAAACATTCTTTTTTCCTCCAAAAAAATATGCACTACAATATCCACAAAATCTAACAAGACCCACTCACCCATTTGATAACCTTCAACACAGACAGGTCTGTTGTTTGTTTTATCTCTCATAAAATCTTCTACAGAATCTGACAAAGCTTGTGCATGACGGTCAGAAGTAGCGGTACAAATGATGAAATAGTCGCTAATTGCGCCATTCACATTTTTCAAATCCATGCGCACAATGTTTTGTGCTTTTACCTCTTGTAATCCCTTGATTACGACCTCTGATTGTACAAAGGCATCTAAAATGTTTTTTCTAATCATTAGATAAATTAAATTATTGGTGGGCAAGCGGTTAGTAAATCCTTATTTTTGTGCTAACTTTGCCCGCTCATTTAACGGAGATAATACAATATCTCGCTAATATTTTACAAAAATAATGCTTCTTTTGCTTAATACCTTATTTTTAGGAAAGAATTTTTTATATTTTGAGGAATTGCCTTCTACAAATGCCGAAATGATGGGTTTATTGAATGATTTTCCTGCCGAAGGAACGCTTGTTTTTGCCGATAATCAAACGCAAGGGCGAGGGCAAGCTGGCACAACCTGGCAGACAGATGATGCGCAAAATCTCACTTTTTCTTTTATTTTATATCCTAAATTTCTGGCGATTACCGAATGTTTTTATTTGAGCAAAATGCTTGCCGTTGCTTTGCACAAATGCTTGTCAAAATTGCTGCCACAGCAATTTACACAGATAAAATGGGCAAATGACTTATGGGTTTCGGGCAGAAAAATAGCAGGTATTTTAATTGAAAATCAATTAGAAGGACAAAAAATCAAGGCTTCTATTATCGGCATAGGATTGAATGTCAATCAAACTGTTTTTTCGCCTGAAATTCAAGCAAAAACCACTTCTATTTGCATAGAAAGCCAAAAAGAATGGGACAGAGAACAAGTTTTAGTGGATTTGCTGCAATATATAGAGGTGGAATATTTAGCCCTCAAAAAAGGAGAATATGCTGCTTTAGATGCTTATTATTTGGCACATTTGTTGGCTTATCAGGAAGAAAGGGCTTTTAAAGTGCAGGGAGAGAGACACATCGGTTATGTGGTTGGGGTGGAAAAATCGGGGCGGCTTGTGGTGGCGTTTGGAGAAAAAATTCAACGATTTGATATAAAAGAAATTGAATGGCTTTAGGTAGTTGAACGTTAGCAGCAATAAATTAAGAAGATAATTAGCGATTAATTCAACATGTCTGCCATTTTTGTTTTTGCTATCCCGCATTTCGGCGCAGCTCAATGACAAGGGATAAAATATCGGTAGAAAATAATAAATTATCCCCAATTTGTCTGAATTTTTCGTGCAAGCACAAAAAATCGTATAAAATGGAACGTTATATTCGTGTTTCTACCGATATTTAGTGCCTACCGCACAGAGAAAAAACACTAATTACAATGGTAGATATGTTGTTAATTAGTTTTTTTTTTAGTAATTAAGCTAACTTTCAACTATCAATTTTCAACTATAAACTATCAACTACTTACTTATTCTTACTTTTTGAAAACAAAAGAAATCTTATCACACTTAGCCATGTTAGCTGTGGCATTGATATACAGCCTAAATTACTTCATTAGCAAAGAAGTTTTTTTACATGTCTCCGCCTTTGGTGTTTTAGCGATTAGGGGCATGTTTGCACTTAGTTTTTTTGGTATTATGGGCGGTTTTGTCTATCGTCAGCGTATAGACTGGAAAGCCGATGGCTTGCGCATTTTGGCTTGTGCTGTGTCGGGCATTATTTTAAATCAAATATTCTTTTTGTCGGGACTCGCTCGCACAAGTGAAATCAATGCAGCCGTTTTGATGATAACATCGCCTATTTTCGTTTTTTTATTGGCGTACTTGAGTGGCGCAGAAAAACTGAATTGGCAGAAAATTTTGGGCGTAATCACCGCTTTTACAGGGGCTGTTTTGCTGATGACAAATGGCAAAAACCTCACATTGGGTGAAAACACACTTGTTGGTGATTTGCTCATTATTTTAAATGCGATTGCCTACTCTACCTACCTGATATTGGTCAAGCCTCTTATTCAAAAATACAATAATTTTGTCTTACTTGCCGTACTTTTTAGTATTTCTGCTTTCATCAATATTCCTTTGGGTATTCCAAATTTACTACAAGTGGCTTGGAGCGATTTATCGCTCAATATTTATTATGGGATTATTTATATTGGTATTTGCACCACGATTCTCGCCTACGCCCTCAATGCTTGGGCTATGCGCATCGTACCTGCAAGTTATGTAGGCATTTATGTGTATTTACAACCTGTTTTGGCATTTGTCTTATCGCTTTTCCTGCGTTCAGGGGTTATTACGTGGCAAAAAACGCTTTATATTGTGCTTGTATTTGTGGGGGTAGGCATGGTTATGCTGAAAAAATCTTTTTTTCAGGCTAAGTAAGCCTGAACATGCGGGTTCATACAAAATCATTTTTTATGATTTTTGCTACAATCGTTGCTTTTGCTGGTTGCTAAAAATATAAAGAGGCTGTTCAACATCATTTGAGGTAGCTTTTTTATTTGTTTAAACAGTCTTTCATGGATACATAATTTCTTAGAGATAAGTATCTGTTATCTGCCACAAGTTAAATAGTTACGAAAACAGTATATTTGTTTTATGACAAGTCAAATAATTCACGCAAAAAAACTATCTTTGCTACCCTATATCACAAAAATATGCGTTCATTTTTTTTGAAAATCATAAAAAAAGTCTTCTATAAGTCTCAAAAGTGGCAAGATATTGAATATTTTGACGCACGTTGGAAGCAAAGAATTGCGTTGATGGCAGGTTTTATTGCTGAAAATAAAACTGTCTTAGATTTGGGTTGTGGCAAAATGTGGTTGCAGGAATTTTTGCCCAAAAACTGCAGCTATTTTCCCGTAGATTATGTTTCAAGAGACGAAAATACCCTCATTTGCGACTTCAATCGCTATGAGTTTCCTACACAAAAAGCAGATATTGCTTTTGTAAGTGGTTGTTTAGAATATGTAAGTGATGCAAAATGGTTTATTCAAAAAATTACAAGCCAAGTAGATAGTTGTATTATTTCTTACTGCACAACTGATTTTTTTCCCAATAGAGCAGAAAGAGAAGAACGCACTTGGGTCAATCATTTTTCGGAAAAAGAGGTGATAGCCTTATTTGAAGAAAACGGTTTTGGAATGAAAAACAAAATATTAACAGATACAAATAATCATATCTTTGTGTTTTCAAATATATACTAATGATGAATATTCTTTTTAATAATATTATCCAAAGTCTTAATATGTTTTTCGATACTGAAATTTTCTAAAATATGTTTTTGTGCTTTTTTGCCCATTTTTTTGGCTAAATCCATATTTTCTGCCATTTGCAACATATATGCTGACATTGCCTCGATGTCTTTTTCGGGAAATAAAAAGCCCGTTTCTCCATGTATCACAATGTCTGGAATACCTGCATGTTGTGTTGCTATGACAGGTAAAGCTGCCACACCTGCTTCTAAAATCACAATGGGTGTACCTTCACTATCCCCATCTTCGCTGCGAATACTATGTTGTACAAAACAAAAACTATTATTTATCTGCTCGCAGATTTGTGCAGGCGTAACATAACCCGCCAAAGTTACCCTTTTTTCCAAGCCCAATTCCTGTATTAAGGCTTTGCAGTAAGCCGCTAAAGAGCCTTTTCCACCTATCCATAGATGAGCATCAGGGTATATTTTTGCAACTTTTGCAAAGGCTTGTATCGTAAAATGGGGTGCTTTTTTCGGAACTAATCTACCTACAGCCATAAAATTCCTTTGCGTGAAATGGGGTGTTAAGGTCGCAAAATAGGCTTGCGCACCACAAGGATTGACCGTTATTTTCCCTTCAGGGCAACCTAATTCTATAAGCTGTTTTTTCATGGCTTGTGAAACAACAACGATATCATTTGCATAAGTAAAAACGTCAAGATATTGTTTTTTATTTTGTGCTAAAACCTCATACATATAGGCATCATAGCCATGAAAATGTACAATCATGGGCAGTTTTAGTGCCTTACAAATTGGCAAAATATGTGGCGCAACATCACCAAATTCTACTAAAACAGCTTGTATCTTTTTTGCGATAAAAAAATCTTTCAAAATATGCTGCGCAGGTTTTAACATAGGACGCAATACATAACGAGCAAAATAATATGCTTTTTTTCCGATATTTGACATCAATTTTCCATGCCCCTCAAGCTCAGTTGGAATATACCCACTGTGAAAATAAAAAATATTTCCTGCCAATAGATTTTTATGGGCAATAATAAAAGTCTCTGTATTCGTGATAGGATTTGGGGAAATAATGGCAAGATTATACATGTAATAGTTGATATAATTTGTTTTTGATACGTTGAAAAAAAGTAAGTCTTAATTGTAGCGTTTCTATCTCTTTTTCCGCTTGGGCTAAGAGCTTGAAATTTGGATTGTATCTTTCTATAACTGCCTGAAAATGTTGGATATAAGGCAATAATAAACTGTCATTTCCAAGCAAAGTTCCATAAATTGTGCTTTTTGTGAGGTGGATAAAAACGATAGGATAGGTTTCATTTATCCAGACTTCCCCATTTTTTTGCAGGCTTCTTTTGCAGGTTTCTATGTTCCAGTTGGCAATATTACAACCTTTGTGAGCGATAATTTTTACCTTTTCGCAATAAATAGGCAATAAATCTAAATATTTTTGGTCATCATAATAGCCATTTATTTTGTCTTTTTCGCACTTATAACAGCACAAATCTGCCCATATTTTTAGGGCTGAATAGCCATTTTTATTTGCAGCCACAAAACCGCCATTAAAAATCCCGCCCCATAAGACGGCTTCAAACTGTTCTACATTCACTTGTGGCTCGATTGTGCGCCAATGTGGACTAAGTAATATGTCATTTTCCGCCAATTCGTTCACCAAAAAATGATAAGAATCGTAAAAAAAAATATCGCAATCGCAATACAAAACCTTTTCATACATTTGCAATAAATACATCATAAGGGCAGGTTTTAATGCCCACCTCAATACATCAGACTGCTTTTTGTATTTATGTATGATTCTTTTTGCAATAAATAAAGATATTAAATCTTTGATATACAATAACTTAACATTCGGATATTCTGATAAAAATGGATTTTCTATTTTTTCGCAATCTGTAACTAAGATAGACAAGCTCATCTCTTCGTCAAACTGCAATAAAGAATGATTGAGTGCCAAAGCCCAAGCCAAATGACTTTGTGTGATAATGGTGCAGAAAGTTACTGAAACTGATTTTTCCATGTTTGAATATTATCTATTGGAATATTGAGCTTAGAAAACAGTTTTTCGCCTGATAACCATTTTTTTATCCCTTCATAATCATTTCGCATCACCACACTTAGCCCTGTGTCTCTGCTGATTTCCATTGCCCGATTATCTACCCCAATGATAAGTGCAGATTTGCCTTCTTGCATACATTTAATGCCACCATGCAAACGAGTTCCTACAAAAGTGAAATCCTCATTTTGCATAACATATTCATTATAAGCAGCTATATGATGCGGAAGAATATTTATTTTCGCTTTGTTTTTTTGATAAATAGGCAAAGATTCAAGATAGACTTTGTCTAATAAACCCTGTGGAAAAAAAGAAAGTTTGTCAAAATAGTCAAGACAAATCTGAATAAGTTGTGTATCATGTTCAATATTTTTGGCGTAATCGGTCAAAGTGAATAAACATTTTGTATGCTGCGTATTTGTTCTATTTGCATCAAAACCATTCAATTCCCATAAAGTAGGGCAGGAGGTATTCAAACATCTGCGTATAGGATTAATTTTTTGGGCAGAATAATCATCTCTTGCAGATTGTATATATTTATTGCTTAATAGTTTTTGATAAAATAGTTTCGTTTTCCAGGTAATCGGAGAACCATAGCCATTTCCCCAGCCTACGCCTAAAAATATCAGATTTTTTACGCCAGGATTCAACCATAACAAAAAGGAACTATTTTTTAATTTTAATAGTCTAAACGTATTATAATCCGAAAGAAAAATATTTGTTCCACCCACAAAGGCAAAATCGGCTTGATTTACGATATTTTGTTGCTGACGATTGAGGGCAGCATGAGAGGCTATTCTCACTATCTCTGTGTGTGGAAAAAGTTCCTCTAATATCTTGGCTGCAGATTCATAAATAATTAAATCTCCCAAATTGGTGGATAGTTGCCCCTCATGGTTCATTAATGCGGGGTCTAATAAAACAATATATGACATAATTGGTATTGATTATTTATCCATTTTCTATGTTCCACTCACTATCTTCAAGATAGGTGCAAGCCCCTGCTTGCCAAGGGAAATCTCGCTTTTGATTGAGCATAGACACTTCAAAAGGGCAGATTTCTGACAATATTTCAAATGTATCTCCACCAAATTGGGCAAAATATACTTTTAAGGTATAATGTCCTTGATACAATCGTAATTTGGGAATTGTACAAGTCAAAATATGAAGCCCTTTTTGCGTTAAAAAAGGCTGATTTGTACCAAAATACCATAATTGTACACAAGGTATTTGCATTTCATTAAAAATTTGAAAAGAAATTGCTGCTTTCGGAATTTTTGTAGGAGCATATATTTCAAATACAATTTTTAGGGTTGCGCCATGCTGATGCAGGGCAGTCCCTTCGCTGGTAATAACAGATACTTTTTTGATAAAAGGTATATTATCGCTTTCCTTTTTTGTGCTAAGATAAGACAATTTGTTTTTGCTTAGGCTTTGATAAGCATAAATGGCTTTATTTGTTTCGCCATAAAACAGGATATTTCCCTGCTCAAGCACTAAGGATTTGGAAGTAAGATTGCTTATAGCCGCCATATTATGACTCACAAACAAAATGGTTCTACCTTCAAGCCTGCTAACATCGTTCATCTTGCCCATACATTTTTTTTGAAATTCGGCATCACCTACTGCAAGTACTTCATCTACCACCAATATTTCTGGCTCTAAATATGCAGCAACGGCAAAAGCCAGTCGAACATACATGCCTGAACTATAACGCTTTACAGGGGTATCAATGTATTTCTCAACGCCACTAAAATCCACAATCTCATCAAATTTTTGGGTAATCTCTGCTTTTCGCATTCCCAAAATTGTCCCATTCAAATAAATATTTTCTCTGCCTGTCAGCTCTGGATGAAAGCCCGTTCCTACTTCTAAGAGTGCAGCTAATCTTCCTTTTATTTTGATAACACCTGTTGTGGGCGCAGTAATACGGCTCAATATTTTGAGCAAAGTACTTTTCCCTGCGCCATTTCTGCCAATAATCCCAATCGCTTCGCCTTGATAGATTTCAAAGTTGATGTCTTTGAGGCTATGTACAATTTGATTTTGGTCTTTATGTTGTGTGTGATGAGAATTTATTTTGAGGAAAGGGTCCTCTTTTCCTTGTATTTTTACTTTCCAAAAACGCTCCAAATCTCTGCTAATTGTACCAGTCCCTATTTCACCAAGGCGATAGGTTTTTGAAATATTTTCGGCTTTTATGGCTATTTTTGACATTTTTTTCTAACTATATGGTATCTACAAAAGTTCGTTCCGCTTTATTAAATAAAATCAGTCCTATTCCTAAAATCACAAAAGTGAGAATTGTGGTGTAGGAAATGCTGAATAAACTACATGCCCCTTTGCCCAAAAAGGCATATCTAAATCCCTCGATGATATGTGTCATGGGATTACATTCGATGATAAAATGATATTTTGGGGGAACTGATGATAAAGGATAAATGATAGGGGTAACATACATCAATAATTGCACGCCAAATTGAATCAAAAAAATGAGGTCTCGATAGGTTGTCGTAAGTGCGGTAATAATTAAACCCAAACCCAAACCCAAAAGTGCCATCAGCAGCGTAAATATGGGTAGCAATAAAATTCCTGCATTAAGCGGAAATCGTGTTCCTATGGAAAAATAATATATCATCATCAAGATAATGAGTAGCACTTGTACCCCAAAACTGACCAAATTGCTGGTAATTGTGCTTAAAGGCATGACGAGACGAGGAAAATATACTTTGCCCCAAAGTCCCTCATTATCCTTGAATATGCTAGCTGTTTTGGTAAAACAAGCCGCAAAATAATTCCAGGCAGTGATGCCAACCATATAAAACAGGGGCTGTGGCAATTCGTCTGTAGAAATGCCTGCCAATTTCCCAAAAATAAAAGTATAAATAACCGTAGTAAAAATGGGTTGTATAAAAAACCAAATAGGTCCTAAAATCGTCTGCTTATAAAAAGAAACGACATCTCTTTTGACCAACAATGCCCACAAATCTCGATAAATCCAGACATCTCTTAGATTGAGTTGGAATAAAGATTTTTTGGGTTCAATGATTAAATTCCAATCTTCTGAAATAGACTGATTCATTATGTAATTTTTTTTGAGCTACCAGAAAATAAGCAAAAAGAAAAGCATCACTTGTTTTAGCGGAAATTTTTTACCAAAACTTGTATGCGTAAAAAATAGGAATCTATTTCTTTTTGCTTTTCATAAAAATGATACTATTCTACAAAATTAGGGATTTATTTCTATTAAGTAATTAATAGTTAAAAATGAATAATTAAAAATTATGCTAACTGTATCGTAGTCATTTATTTAACACTAAATTATCTTGTTAGTTTTTTGCAACTCATACTTATTCTCTAATTTTAAATAAATATCTTTATTCCTGTCGTTCTGCTACGATAAAATAAAGCACACAATTTTCTTGTCTTCTGTCAATATTGCGATGAAATAGCTTATCTATCACAGAAATGAGGGCTTGCATCATGGTTTCAAAAGGTGTTCGTAATATGAAAGGTAAATATGGTGCAAGCGCATATTGGAAAAAAGCAAATCCAATTGTCCAAAATCCCATAATTCCTTCAAAATGAATCACTTTCCAACCATTATCTTGCAATATTTTACGTAATCCGCTCCCTGTCCATCGCCAATAATCTTGTGGAGAAGGATGATATGGGAAAAAACCATGTGTAGAAATAAATAGCAATCCCTTCTCTTTGGCAATACGAGCAGCCTCTTGTAAGTATTTTTCAGGATTAGTTACATGCTCTAATACTTGGGTAGAAAGAATAATATCGGCACAAGCATCTCCCACCAAAACCATTTCTGTATTTACAGCTATTTCTATGTCTTTTAAGGGATTATCTGCAATATCAGCCCCAATATATTGCGCAATATAGGGCTGATATAAAGAAAAATAGGGCTTATCGCCACAACCATAATCTAATAAAACAGCTTTCGCAATTTTATCCTGGATAAACTGCGTTATTGCCCACGCATTTACCTTTCTCAATTGGGTAAGTGCATAAAAATGAGGCGAATACCAAGCCGGAAATAATCTATTTTGTGCCATATTTGTTAATGTGTTTTGAGGGCTATTCGGCAAGAGTGATCCACTCTATGCCAAAAAAGGCGAATGTTTTTAGCGACAAAAAATTCATCTACAGCTTTTTTTGCACCTTGCCAGTAGCCATAATCATCAATAATAATAATTCCGCCCACTACCAATTTATCATACAAGTGTTCCATCTCAAATTTCGTACTTTCGTACCAATCTGTATCTAAGCGCAATAAGGCTATTTTGGGGATATTGAGCGCAGGAATCGTTTGGCTTACCTCTCCTTCCACAAGCTGAATATTTTGAGATGGATAATCTGCAGAATGTAAGTAGCGTTCTACTTCTACTTTCTTTGCATAAACATTTGTCTTTTCCCATTCTGTTAAAATTTCTGCGGCAGTTTGCCCATTATAGGCAATATCCCACTCACTATAAGCACTCATTCCCTTATCAAATGTATCAAAGCCTATTACCTTTTTATCCTTGCAGTTGAGCAAGATAAGCATTTCAATAATCGCCATCATGCTCCCCCCTTTCCAAACACCACATTCTACAATATTGCCCTCAATACCTTGATTAACAATATATTCCGTTGCATTCATCAACGCATGAATCCTTTCTGGATTCGTCATGGTAAAAGGTTGAACTTTTTGGATAATAGCGATGTGTGTATCCAAAAAATCGGGATAGATTTGCCTTAATGTAGGCGGAGGTGCTTGGAAATAGCGAAGAATATGCGAAAATAGCGACATGTTTGATATTTGACTAATTGTTTCTTAGGCATTTTTTGTGGTGTGTAGCAGTTTGCGGCAGCAGACCGCTACGAAAATCGTATTTTTTATTAAAACTATAAAACTTGTCAGAGAACCGAATGATTTTACTTTTGTACTAACAGATTGTAGCTATATGAATGGCTTTCTCATAAAAAAAATAGTTTTGTAAAAATGGCTAATTTTACCACAAAGTTCACAAAGGATTCACAAAGAACACAAAAATGGATAGAAAAATAAGCTACTTTGTGTTCTTTGTGTTAGTTTTTCTTTGTGAACTTTGTGGTTTAAGTTTTTATGAGAAAGCCATGTAGCAATATGGTCTTATTTTTTGTTTAAATTTATTTTATTTTCTTTGCAAAACGCTTTTTTATCAAGTTTCAAGCAGTAATAAACTAAGGCGTTTGATGGATATTATTTTTTTCTGCTATTAAAAAATAGGCAAATGGAAAACGATGTCCTGTTTTTTGGGATATTTTTTGAACAAAAGGCAATTTCAAAGCGAGTTTTGCCCAAAACTGAAACATTAAACACAGATATTTGCCAATATATGGAACTGCTATCACATTTTTGGAAACAACATCATTCAATATTTCAGGAACGCCGCCCCCTGCCTCTAAATACACAACTTTCAGTCCTGCATCTGCACAAAAACCTTGCAAAGCATACTTTGTATAGCGAAAATAATCGTGCGGCTCATCATGTAGCGAATAAAAAAAAGGTACATTCATCAGCAATTTGCCCTCTTTTTTCAAAATACGTCCAATTTCCTGCATCAAAGCCTGTGGATAGCGAATATGTTCCAACACGTCCGACATCAAAACGGTATCAAAGGTCTCATTTTCAAAGGGTAAAGGCTTGTTGAGGTCGCAAATATGGTCTAAAAAAGGATTTTCTGCCACGACTGCTGCCCAATCCACACAAATTACGTCATCTATATGTGCTTTATATATGCCATAAAAAGGCACTTTTCCGCAACCCAAATCCAACAAAAGCCCTTTTGCATGTTCGGCACAGGCTTTTACATAAAAATCGCTAATACGTTCTATCCCCAACCGAGAAAAAACAGCCAAATGTTGCGGATTTCTACTGCCTCGCCATCTGCCCTTTTCATATACAAATTTGGTCGGAATCCATTTTTCTTTGTGCTGCATACATGCTTTTAGGTATCAATGAGGCACAAAAATAGTATTTTGTTTTGATTTGTAGGGCATTTTTGTGCTACAAGCCTTATCTAAATAAACGTTCAACTTAGCTTAGGCTAAAATCTGCGAGGCAAAAAAAGCCCTTGCAAAAATTTTGCAAGGACAACCAGGCTTACTTGCCTTTCTTTTTTGTGGTTTTTTCAATTCTTTCGGGTTTTTCGGGTTTTTCTTCTAAGGTCTTCATGGAAGCCCAATATACCCCGTATCCTACCCCAATAAAAACGAATACTAATATTACCCAAGCAATTGCACTCATAATATATAAATGTTAGTGATAAAAAATGTGAAAAATAATCGTAATTTTGCAGGGGCTAAATTAAGCACATATTTTTGAAAAAAAAGTTTTTTTTTGCAAAATTTACATTTGTACCCAAAAAATATCATTTATCATACATTATTCATAACATTAATGGTTGCAACATCTCTTTTATCTATACAAGCGGTAAAGCTCAATGTATCAAACCCATTTACATGGAGTTCGGGTTGGAAGTCGCCTATTTATTGCGATAATCGTCTTATTTTATCTTATCCGGCAATTCGTACCGCTATCAAAAAAGCCTTTGTAGATTTGATAGCCGAAAAATTTCCACAAGCAAATGCCATTGCAGGCGTAGCTACAGCGGGTATTGCGCATGGGGCATTGATTGCTGATGCCATGGATTGCAGCTATGTGTATGTGCGTACTTCGCCCAAATCTCATGGACTCAAAAACCTGATTGAGGGG
This sequence comes from Bacteroidota bacterium, assembly GCA_013298365.1. Lineage (GTDB taxonomy): Bacteria > Bacteroidota > Bacteroidia > J057 > J057 > JAAFHL01. The sequence continues at coordinate 25,480 of JAAFHL010000020.1, forward strand.
CGTGTAGAGCTTGATAAACAATATGTTGTGGTAGAAGACTTGATTTCTACGGGCGGAAGTAGTATCAAAGTAATAGAGGCTTTGCAAGATGCAGGCGTGCAAATTGCAGGCACAGTATCGATTTTCTCGTATGGTTTTGAAGCTGCAACAGCGGCTTTTGCTGCCAAAAATGTTCCTTTTTATACA
>JAAFHL010000199.1 GCA_013298365.1 Bacteroidota bacterium
CCATTACGCCAAGCGGTGCAGGTACTTTATGCCAAGGTGGAAATGTTACTTTGACAAGTAGTGCTATAAGTGGAAGCCTTTGGAACACGAGCGCAAATACGCAATCTATCAATGTTAGCATAGCAGGAATATATACAGTAACTGTCTCAAATGCAGCAGGTTGTACTGCCACTTCTGCCCCATTTGTGGTTGCCGTTAATCCGCTACCTTCTATTCCTACCATTAGTTTGAACGGGAATAACATCTTTTGTCAAGGGGGAAGTGTAAATCTCATTAGCAGTTACACAACGGGTAATACTTGGTCTAATGGCGATACCAGTAATAATATTACGGTAAGCACAGCAGGAACATACACTGTTACCTACACCAATGCAAATGGCTGTTCTGCCACTTCTGCACCTGCCAATATCATCGTAAACCCCAATCCGCCAGCACCTGTTATCGCTGCAAATGGACCAACTACTTTTTGTCAAGGGGGAAATGTAAGCCTTTCCAGCAGCGTAGCAAGTGGCAATCTTTGGAGCAATTCTGCTACCACACAAAGCATAAATGTATCAACATCAGGGATTTATACAGTTACTGTAACAGATGCAAATGGATGTACTGCCGTTTCAGTACCGATAAATGTAACCGTCAATCCCTTACCTGCTGTACCTGTCATTACAATTAATGGAAATGCCAATATTTGTCAAGGACAAAATGTAACTTTTACAAGTAGTGCTGCAACAGGAAATGTGTGGTCTTCGGGACAAACCACACAAACGATTAGCACAGGTACAGCAGGCACTTATACCGTTACTGTTACCGAAAATGGCTGCGCTACGACTTCTGCACCTGTAAATATTACCGTAAATCCTCTGCCTACTGCGCCTACTATCAGCATAAATGGGACTTTGCCGATTTGCGCAGGTAGTACAATTACGCTTACAAGTAGCGTAGCAAGTGCTAATCTGTGGTCAAATAGTTCCACAAATTCATCTATAACCGTAGGTGCAGGTACTTATACGGTTACTTATACAGATGCAAATGGTTGTAGTGCGACTTCTGCCGCAACGACAGTTACGGCACTTGCGCCTATAAATCTCGCTACCAATGTCTTGGCAGATGCAGATTGTGGTGCGCCTATTGGTTCTGCAAGTGTTTTTGCTTCGGGGGCATCTGGGAATTTCACATATAGTTGGCATACAAACCCGCCTCAACTTAGTCAAACTGCGACAGGGCTTGTTGCGGGTACATTTACAGTTACTGTTTTTGATGCAAGCAATCCTACGTGTAGCAACAGTGCAAGTGTACTTATTTCCGGTGGTGTTGTGCCAACTGTAAGCCTAAGTTCTTCGGGCAATCTCACTACTTGCGAAGATAAATATGTGCCTGTTACGGCATCTGGGGCAAATTCTTATGTTTGGTTATACAATGGCAATATTGTGGGAACAGGGGCGGTTTATAGCGTTGGGTTAGCAGGTATTTATCAAGTAGTTGGTTTTAGTAGCAATACAAATACAGGCTGTTCCGATACTTCTGCAGTCATCAATTTAACGGTAATTCCTAATCCTCGTGCCGAAATCTATCCGATAGGACCTTTGGAAGTTTGTCCAGAAACAGAAGTTATTTTGCGTGCAGAAGCAATTGCGAGTACCTCATTCCTCTGGTTACTAAATGGGCAAGTAAGTTCTTATACTGATGATACGATTTCTGTTTCTGCAAATGGCTACTATTCTGTTATTGCCTCTAATATTTGCGGAAAAGACACATCTTCAGCCCTTTATGTAAATATTCATTTGCGTCCAAGTGCCGATTTCATTTATGCACCTAACCCTGCACAAGTGGGCGAAATCGTTACTTTTACGGATAAAAGTATCAGTGCAGCGGCTTGGTCTTGGTCTTTTGGTGATGGAACGGGCAATTCTTTGCTACAAAACCCTGTTTATACCTATAATGCCATAGGTGTTTATACTGTAACCATGTACATAAATGACAATATCGGTTGCAAAGATACGATGGCGTATGATTTGAATGTTTTTGCACCAGGCTCAAATAGTTTAGGTTTTGTACCCAATCTTTTTAGCCCAAATGGAGATGGTGAATTTGACGAATTTGTGATTCAATATGGCGATGTCAATTTGGAGTCATTGTACATTTACGACCGTTGGGGCGACAAGGTATTTGAAACAACTGACCCTGCAAAACATTGGAATGGCAAGAAAAAATCACAAGAATGTGCCGCAGGCGTATATTATTATGTTATTCAAGCCAAAAATGCACAAGGAAATAAGATTGTAGAAAAAGGAAATCTTACTTTGTTGAGGTAAAAGTTTTTGAGATTTTATTCCATAACGCAGGATTTAAATCCTGCATTATGGAGAAAAATCCAAATTGTAAAGGGTGAAACCTGTCAAGTTTGTATGTTCAAATTTGACAGGTTTTATTATATATTAGCCCGCTAAGGAACGAGTGAAAAATAACTTGTTAAGGTTGTCCATTCTGCAAGAATTCAGAAATTTGATAATGAATTACTTGGCTTTTCTGGATTCTTGCAGAATGGTTATCTTATTTTTCACTCGTTCCTAAAAAAAGAAATACGAATATCTTATGTGCAAAACACAATATTTGTTATCAAGGATAATGAATTGTCAATTTGCCTGAATCTATCAGTTCCGTTTTGGTGCAAAAAACATCATAAGAATTTGCCTCCCATTTTCCTGCCCTAAAAATATAAGAGAAATATTTGCCAGCATCATTTCTGCGAATCTTCAAATTATCGCCTTCTTTTGGCACACAGTCAAAGTCAAAACAATTATGGCTGTTTAATTCTTGCAGCACAAAGTCGCTGTTCAGGTTCTCATCTAAACAATTATCGGGCATGCACATCAAGCCTTCCATCATACTGTCAAAATACTCGACAAATTGCGACAATGTCCATATATATGCAAAGCTTGGCGGGTTCTTTTTTTGCCACCTTTTCGATTTTTTATGCGGAACAACGGGCTGTTCCTCCCCTTTGCAACTACATAAAATGATTTGTTTTCCAGATTTACACATAAAAACAATAGATTCTGCGTGTATAATTATTTTTTGTCATATCAAGCTCAAATATAGGTAAAAGACAGCAAAAACGAAAAATATTTTTGAAAAAGGAGCGAGGGTGCAACCCTGACAGGGTTATAGATTTACTACTTTTATCAAATTCACAGCAAAATAAAAGCAGCTAATTGCTTTTTTCGTATATTGCCGCAAATTTCCTGATTGGAAATAAACCATGTTTTACTAAAATTTATTGACAGTAATATGATGAACAAAATTTACACAATTTGTTGTGCTTGTTTGTTGCTGTATGTGCCTCATTCTTTGTGGGCACAAATGCGTAACGAGGGCAAAAACACGATTCCTGCTCCTATTCAAGCAGAAATGAATGAGCCTGTGATTCAAAAGATGTATCAAAAAGGAGGAGCTTTTGAGGCTTTTGATATGCGTACAGAAGATGTGTCAAAAAGGGACGAATTTACGAAACATTTTCCTACGGGCGATGGACATTATGCCGCAGTTGTGGGTGCAGGACATATGCATTACAATGAAAATGGGGCTTGGCTCACGATTGCAACGGATATTACCCCCAATAATTCGGGGAAAAATGCACAATATGCTTATTATAATAAATGGAATAGCTTTAAAACCTTTTATGGTGTAAATCCTGCACAAGGCATTTTGATTCAAAAAGGAAATGAAAGTACAAAATTGTGGCAAAACCCCAAAATGACTTGGCTTGATGCTGCGGGCAATGAAATTACTACAATAAAAGCATATTCAAACCCGCTTGTTAGGCTCAATAATCAGGAGATTAACTACAAAAAAGTATTTAATAATATAGATGCGGTTGCTGTTCAAAATGTAACAGGCATAGAAACGCATTATTTGATTCAGGCGGCACAAACTGCCCCTGCAAATGCAAAATATTTGGCTTTTGGAGAAACAATGACTTTGCCCGCAGGTTGGAAAGTCGTAGGAAAAAAGGCAAAAGGAACGTATTTTCAGCAAATGGGCGTTTATAATGCGGCAAATGTCTTGGTAGGCATTTATGATGTGCCTCGTTTTTGGGATTCGGGAAAAGGCATCTATGGCGAACATCCACAAACGAATGACAAGTCTTCGGGCGTGTTTACTTTTCAACAAAATGGAAATGAGGTAACTTTTTATACCTTGGTAGAAACAGCTTGGGTATGCTCACCTGAAAGAAGTTTTCCGATTACGATTGACCCAACTTACACAGCTTATCCCGACAATGCAACGTGGTACACACAAACCGCAGATGACTGTGGCGGAAATCAAAGCAATTTGATGAAAATTGGTTTTGACAATGGTTCAGGGCTTTTTTCAGGTACTGCTGACTGCTTTATGCAATGTGCAGCACGTTTCAACCTGAATGGGATTCCCGACCATGTGCCTGGCGTTACGAGTACCGTAATTTGTTCTACTACCGTAAATCTCCACTATATTGGCAATGATGTACCTGATAATGCAAATTGTGGTGCAGCTTATGAGGGCGGCTTTAGAGTAGGCAGAGTTGATGTAAATTTGATTACGCAATTCCCCTATAATGCGATTGAAACTTTAAGTCCTTATCCTAACCCTAATTTTCCGGCACTTTGGACATGGGGCGCACAAGGCAATACGTTTTTTCCCAATCTTACCGCAAATGGCAACAACTGGTTTAGAGCAAGTTGTGGGATTCCTGGCAACAAAGATGTATCAGACAGTTTAAATGCAAACTATGTTTCCATTGGTTTTGACAATATCTCAGGACATGGAAATCCTGGTTTTCAAACTTTTTGCTGTTTTTGTACCCCTGATGATGATGACTGGATTCAATTTGATGGGCATACAAGTGTAAATAAGCCTTTTCTTACCATAGAATATTTTGTTGTACCTGAATCTACCGTTTTTGGCAATGGAAATGATAACAATGCCACAAATGACTGGTATGTATATGGTTTCAATGGAAATGATGTAACCTTAAATCCTTCTTTGGTGCAATATAGAGGGTATTATCAAAGTTCTGGTTTAAATATTACGACTTCAAATGCTTGGGGCGTTGCGGCTTCGCCAAGTGCTGCCGTTGCGGGTGCTACAAATACGGCTTGGCAAGGTTGTACCGTAAACAATGATAATCATACGATTGTACACAAACGTAGAGGTTTCCCTTGCGGACAATATCAAGCCACGATTACGGGCTTTAATGGCACTGCGCAAGTGAGTGTAAATGGGGGTGCATTTCAAAATGTGCCTGCTGCGCCATTCACTTTTTGGGCTGATACGCTTACACAATATTCTACCGTAGAAATTAGACATGCAGCAGGGGCAGGAAATTCGAGTTTGACAGTTGTTTTTGATAGGGTAGATAATTGGAAAGCAGATGCTGGCACAGATGTTTCGCTTTGCTCGGGAGATACCTTGTTTTTATTGGGAAATATTAGTGGGCTTGGCGGCTCGGGTACACCTGCTACAACGCCTTGTACAAACACAAACCCGCCCAGTTGTGCGGTTACTTATGAATGGTTAGGACCAAATTTAAGCCCGAATCCTTCACCTTTCCAAAATGTAACTTTGATGAATGTAACAAGTTCGGCTTCTTATTACTTGACAGTTACCTCTGCAATCGGTTGTCAATCAAAAGATACCATAAGTGCAAGTATTCTTTCTGCACCGATTATAAATGTTACGGCTGTACCCAATCCGATTTGTTCGGGTGGCACAACTTCTATTGCATTGAATAGCAATCAACCGGGTGTTACCTATAATTGGACAAGAAATAATACCTTTTTTGTCTCGGGAACAGCAGCACAAAATGGCGTTTCTGCGCCCATTAACCTGACTTTGACGAACATCACAAGCCAGCCGCAACAAGTAGATGTGATGATTACAGCAATCAAAAATGGTTGTGAATATCCACAAACGCCGATTTCTATTGGGATTCAGCCTGTGCCAGAAATTGCAGCTTTGATGGTTTCCAACAATCCTTTGTGTTCTGGGCAGCAGGCGCAAATCATTCCTTCTTCTACCAATTTCTCGGGCTTAACTTATACATGGACGTTTGCTGCGGCAAATCCAGGTGCTTTGGTGGGAAATCCTGTGGCAGCAGGTGTTTCAGGCACACAAATCAATGTGGGGCTATTGAATCAATCGGGTGTAACAGAAAATGGAACTTTTACCCTCTCTGCAACTTCACCTAATTCATGCCCTGTGCCTTCGATTACCGTTCCTGTTACCGTAAATCCTAAACCTGTGGCATCTATTACAGCAGGCGGACCCACAGCATTTTGTCAAGGCGGAAATGTAACCTTAAATGCTTTGCCTTCTTCGGGCGTTTCGTATTTATGGTCAAATAGTTTAACTACTTCTTCGATAAATGTCAATACAGCAGGCACTTATTGGTTAGTGGTTACAAATACTTCTTTTTGCAAAGATACTGCCATCGCAGATGTCATTGTAAACCCTAATCCGCCTATCAACAATATCACGACAATAGGACCTACTACTTTTTGTGCAGGGGATACAAGTGTGATTTTAGATGCAAATATTGGGAATAATTACACTTATAATTGGAGTCCTGCAAACCCTGCACCTGGCAGCCCTTTGTATTATGTAACGCAATCAAATGTATATGCAGTTACCATTACAAATCCTGTAACAGGTTGTAGCACAGCACTTGCACCTGTTCCTGTTGTCATCAATCCTGTTCCATCTGCTACATTATTTGCTTCAAATGGAGCAGTAAATTATGTATGCGCGGACCCTATGACAGATTTAGTGGTAACCGCTGTAAATGGCACAGCAAACTATAATTACCAATGGACAGCCGTAGCAAATGGTACAACAACCATTACGATTCCTTATCCAGGACAAAATTATAGCCCTGCCACTTTGCCACCAGGCGCAACAGGTACAACCATTTATAGTGTAGAAGTTACAGATGCAAATGGTTGTAAGACTACCACGAATCCATTTACCGTAAATCCTACGCCTACGGCAAGTATTCAAACCATATTCACCCCTGCTACTTTCTGTACAGGTTTAGATTCCATTGTTTTGAATGCATCAGGTGCAGGAAATGGGACTTACAACTGGGGAGCGGTCGCACCTACACCGCTTACAAACCTTTCACAATCAGGTAGTTTTGCCTATATTGTAGGTTCGGGTCAATATTTTGTTATTGCCACCAATCCCGAAGGTTGCAGCGACTCTGCTTATTCCGAAGTGTTTAACTTCAATGCGCCCCCTGCTGTTTCTATTCAACTTGCAGCAGGAGATGATAATGCGATTTGTCAAAATGAAAGTCTTGTTTTATTTGCACAGCCTTCTGGCGCAAATTACAGCTATGTATGGAGTTTAGATGGACAATTATTGGGCGGCGCAAATGCAGATTCTTTGATTGTAAATGCAGAAGGAACATATCAAGTGGCTATTTTGGATATTGGCACACAATGTCCTGGTATTGCTACGCAAAATGTTATCGTAAATGATACCTTAGAAACGCATATTGTGGCTTCTAACAGCAATTTGTCTTTCTGTGAAAATCAATCTATTACCTTGACTGCGCCACAAAACACAAGCGTTTCAAGCTATCAATGGTATATGAATGGCGTGCCTGTTTATACAGGAAATCCTTTGGTTATTACGGCTAACAATTTTGTTGCGCCTGGGAATGTTTCCTTGGGACTCGTTACAACAGGCGGTTGTACAAGCTCTGATGCGGTAAATGTGGTAATGAATCTGCTTCCTGTGGCAGTCATTAGCCCATCAGGTTCTGTAGGTTTGTGTGAAGGAGAAACATTGACCCTGCAAGCAAGTGGTGGAAATGGCTATAATTGGACACACAATGGTGCGCCCTATTCTCAAACCCAAAGCATTACGATTACCGCAAACAGTAGCGGAAATTGGGACGGAATTTATGGGCTTACTGCCATCAGTACCACAGGCTGCCAAAGTACAAGTCAGGCACAAGTAGAATTGTATGCAAAACCACAGCCATATGGCGAAATATATGCAGCAGGAGACGTAAACATCTGTCGTGGCAATTCTGTTCCTTTGAACGCTATTCAAACCACAGGCAATTTTGTATGGATAAA
>JAAFHL010000207.1 GCA_013298365.1 Bacteroidota bacterium
GATTTGCTGTGTTTTTCGGCAAGCATAGCACCCGTAAACGTATCAAATGCAAAGAGACATCTGCTGCGATTGAAGCTGCGTTGCACAAAATCGAGTGGATATTGTTTGATATAATGAAGGGCTAAGGGCTGAAAGTTTTTACCAATTTGTCCTGCGGGAAGCAAAAGTAAAGAATCCGTTTCTCGTTTCAAAATGCTGCCATTTTCCCATGTATGCGTTGCCCACCACCATGTTGCATACTTTGGTGTTTCGGGGTGATTGCCCATATAGAGATTGTAAGTATTTGATTCTGAAATAAATATAAAAGTGCCTGTTTTTTGATATAAATATGCAGACCAAGTTCCAACCATCAAAAAAATAATCAAAAAGGTGAGGAAAATTTGTTTTTTGCTTTGAATCAGAAAAGGGAAGAGCAGCCCAAGCAAGAGATTTGAGGGGCGAATCAGCAACAAAAAGCCCGTAAATATGCCTGTTTTGAGGGGCGAAAAATCTTTTTTTTGATAGAGCAAATAAAAAACAGCCAGCATACAAGCTGTTGCGGTCAGATGCGTGAGAGGTACAACAGAATGATGTACAAAAGTAGGGAAAATGCTGAAAATGAGCAAGATAATCAGCCTTGTTTTTGCTTGTAGAAAAAAAGCTGCCCATTTTTCAAACAGATAAAAAAAAGCTGCCCAAACCGCTAACATGCTGCTCACAACTACCCATTTTGCTTTTCCAAACACAAAAATCCAAGCCAGCAAATACAAAGATTCGCCTGGCGACCAAAAGCTAATCCATTTAAAATCAAGATGTTCTGCCTGTCCCAGCAAATACAAAGCATGGTCATAATAGCCTTTTGCATCGCCCGCAAATATATCGTCAGAAAGGAAAAAGGCATAGACAATGCGGACAAACATGCTAAACAAAAACAGGATATGAAGCGAGTATTTATGCATTGTGCCGCATTTACATAATTCTCACTTCTTTCACCACATCACGCCCAATTTGACGGTTTATCATGTCTCGAATTTTGAGTTTGCACAGTGAAAGTTCATTTCTCCAAATCGGAGAACTAATATGGACCCATAAAATGCCTTCTGAAAAGTGGAGTTTTTCGGTGTTATTTGCAATCGGTTTACCCATAAGATTTTCCCACTGCCCAATAATGCGGCGCATATCTGCTTGGTCTCGAAGCCCATGTGTTTCTAAGAAAAAGGCAATGGCTTCGCCAAGGTTCAATATTTCATCTTTTTTGTACATAATTTCCCTATAAGTCTTGCAAAGATAAGCAAAAAAAAAATCAACTTCCAAAGGAAAAGTTATAAGAAAAAGTGAAAAATGAGTAAAAAGCTGATTGATAAAGCGTTGCACAAAGAAAATTTAATTGAGGGAAATTTCGGGGAAATTCCTCATTTCTGCCTTCACCATTCTTGCTTTTCCATGTATATCTTGCCTACAAATCACCTTTTCGTAGCCCATTGTGCGCAGCATTTCACAAATCGCATCTGCATGACCGGTATAAATCTCAAATAACAAAACGCCATGCTCATTCAAAGCGATTTTTCCCTTTTCGGCAATCGTTCTATAAAACAAAAGCGGGTCTTCATCAGGTACGAACAAAGCAAGATGTGGCTCAAAATCTTTGACATGTGTCTCCATTTCTGCCTTGTCTTTGAGGGGAATATAGGGCGGATTTGAGACGATAATGTCCCATTTTCCTAACTTTTCGGCTTCTATGTGCAAGATATCTACACAGGCAAATGTTACTTTTGCCTCCAAGTCTGCTGCATTTTTTTGGGCAATTTCCAAGGCTTCTTCACTAATATCTACGCCGCAAACTTGCGCAGTGATGCCTTTTTCTTTCAATTCTAAATAAATGCTAATCGGAATACAGCCGCTTCCTGTGCCAATGTCCAAGACCTTACAAAGCCCTTTTTTTGCCTTGACCTCGTCCACTGCCCACAACATCAACTCCTCTGTTTCGCCACGAGGAATTAATACATGTTCATTTACGCTAAATTTTCTTTCATAAAAATATGCTTCCGCCAATACATATTGAATCGGTTGATATTTCAGCAATTTCACTAAAAAGCCTTCCGTTTTTTCCATATTTTCTGTTGAAATAGGCATGTCATCTTTGATAAATAGCTGCTGCCATCTTTGTTGATACAAATATTCTAATATCATTCTCGCCACATAACCCGCTTCTTGTACGCCATAATACGGTGAAATTGTGTCTCTTATATATTGAAAAAAAGTGGAAATCGTATAGGACATATTGATTTGATTAAAAAATGGTGCTTCAATTTCAGTCGAAGGTATGAAAAAAAATTAGTTTCCCCCATAATAAGGCTACAAAGGTAATAGCTTTCTCATAAAAGATAAAACCACAAAGTTCACAAAGAAAAGCCAGCACAAAGAACACAAAACAGCCTATTTTTCTATACATCTTTGTGTTCTTTGTGAATTCCTTGTGAACTTTGTGGTAAAACTCAACCTTTTTATTCAAGTATTTTTTATGAGAAAACCATGCTACAAAGGTACGCTTTTTGTAACACTATCATTTTTTTGACAAAACTTTTCTTATTTTTTGTCCAAACACCAAAAAGAATTTATTTATTTTTATAAGATAGATACTTAGTTATCATAAAAATTGTATTTTTGCGGGCTTATATATTCCTTTAATGGGAAATTTAGATACTTAAGCCTATCTATTTTAACATATTTTTCAATCTTTAATACTTCAACACGCAACTTTTGATGGATATAATTACCCTCACCTCTGATTTAGGAACGCAAACGCACTATGCAGCAGCCTTGCAGGGTATTTTATATACCTTAAGTCCTCATTCACGTGTGGTAAATATCTCACATCAAATTCATAATTTTGATGTGATGGAAGCTGCTTTTGTAGTAAAACATGCTTACCCTTCTTTTCCAAAAGGCACAATTCATGTCATTGCAGTTGATCCAAACTATGGCGAACATGCCACAGGCGTAATTATGTACTGTGATGAGCAATATTTTATCGCCCCTGACAATGGTGTATGCAGCTTGATTGCAACAAATCGGGAAAAAATCTGCTTTTTGATAGATGAAAAAATGCTTTCTCAACATTTTCCAAAATCTTTTCGTTCTGCACAAGTCTTAGCACCTGCGGCAGCTTTTTTGGCAAATGGCGGAAAAATTACCGAAATTGCAACTACTGCCGAAATTAAGGAATTGTTCTGGGGCGAACCGATTGTCAAAAATCATGCGTTGCGAGGCAAAATCATTCACATTGACACATTTGGCAATGCGATTACAAACATTGATAAGCAGCTTTTTTTGGAGATAAAAAAAGAAAAATCCTTTGAAATTTTTCTCCGAAATATTCGCCTTCGCCGCATTGTCTCTACTTATTCTGATGTGGGAAAAGGCGATGCACTTGCTATTTTTGGCTCACATGGCTACTTAGAAATCGCTATGAGAGAATCTTCGGCTGCGGATTTATTAGGGCTAAAAGTACATGACATGATTACCCTTGAATTTAAAGATGCTCTGTTGTAAATATCCCTACAAAAAATACGCAACAAATTCCCTAAAAATCCTTATTTTTGCCCCAAAAAACAAGCCATGCTCAAATTAAAATTGGATACCGACCCTGTATGGGTAAAAATGGTGGTGGAAGGAAATATTTCCGAAATTCTCACAGACCATGCTTATTGCGAACAAAAAGCAGCTTCTTCTGCTATTTCACTTTTGGTACATTATCCTGAATATGAGGAACTTGTAACCAAAATGGCAGAACTTGTGAGAGAAGAAATGAGCCATTTTCAGATGGTGCATAAACTCATCAAAGACAGAGGTTATACCTTGGGTCGTGAGCGAAAAGACGATTATGTGAATGAATTACAACTTTTCTTCAAAAAAGGAGGGCAAAGCAGAGAGGAAGTTTTGGCAGGAAAACTCTTGTTATTTGCCATGATAGAAGCAAGAAGTTGTGAGCGTTTTTTGGTGCTTTCCGAAAATATCGAGGACAAGGAATTGGCTGATTTTTATTTCAATTTGATGAAATCGGAAGCAAGACATTATACCATGTTTCTCAAATTTGCACATGAACTTTGCCCAAATGTAGATATAGCTACAAAATGGGAGGCTTTTTTGGAATATGAAGCGCAGGTTATTGGCAAAAGAGGCGTGAAAGAAACCGTTCATGGCTAATAATTACGCATTTAGCGTAAGCCATTCAACATATTTTGGGTTTTATTTTTCATGTCATGGTCGTCTATTCGGTCAAAAATAGCGATGGCTTTTGCCAAACTATTCTTTGCCTCTTCTATGCGATTCATTTTGATAAAAGCAAGCGCAAGGTTATAGCAAGACAGTGCTAATGAACGACTTACCTCATTTGTAACATTCAATCTGACGGTAATCGCCTTGCCCAAATAGCGAACGGCTTCGGCATAAACGGCTCTGTTGTAATAGACTGTTCCAATATTGTGCAGCACATCTGCGACTTTGTCATGGTTTTCGCCCAACAAACTTTTGCGCATCTCGAAAGCTGTTACATATTGTTTCAGCGCAGGGTCCCAATTTCGCACCTCATCATATATATATCCCATTTTGAAATGACAATTTGCAATCATTTCATTCAATTCTACACCCAATATTTCCCATTGACGCAAACATCTTTTGAAATAATCTACGGCTTTTTGAAAATCCTTTCGTTTAATACTCATTTCTGCAATGTTAAACAAAAGGTTTGCTACACTTTCATCATGTCTATCCTTTTTAAGCGAAATATCCAAAGCTCTTTGATAATGTTTTATCGCCTCAACAGCATTGTTCATTTTTTGGTAATAATCGCCCATCAATATCAAACAATCCACTGTATCTTGATGAAAATCGCCTAAAATATTGCGGCGAGCATTGTATGATTCCTTGATATGATAAAAAGCACTGTCATAGTCGGCTACTATAAAATGCTGTTGCGCAATTTTATAGTGCAAATCGCCTCGTTCTGTATCAGAAGAAACGCCAGCCGCTAGCTTTTCTGTCCATTTTTTTATGTTATTTACTGCGTTCTCCGTCGGTTGAGGTGATTGCTGCAAAGATTTTTCGGAAAAAGCATATAACTGCCGATACTCTGCCATTTGTGCAGTAGAAAGGCTTTGCACAATTTTTCGTGCTTCTGCATGTTGTTGCAATTGTGTATTATAATATATTCTTTTGTAAAGCGATTGATTATAATAGTTCATCAATTCGTGCTTGATAGGCGACAACAAAGCCGAAAGTTTTTCATTTAATAACAACAAAATTGCATATTCTTTTGCCTGCTCAAAGGATTCTGATTTATGTTCAAACCATAAACAGAAAGTCGCAATATCTGCCGTTTCTGCCCCCATTTCAAAAGCAAGTTGAAATAATTGCCTATCAAAAGAGGTAAGATTTTCAAAATTTAGTCCTGCTAATTTTTTATCATATATATCAAATAAAAAATCAGAAAGTTGGATTTTAGGGAAAGGAAGCACATCTTTTTGAAGAATTTTCTTTACTTCCGCTAAAATTGTGTAGTAGTTACTGAAAACCATTTTCACACAAGAAAGCTTCATAAGATAGTCAAATGTCTCGGTTGTGAACTTAGGAGAGAATTGTTTCAATATCATTTCCGCCTGTTCCTTGTCCCACAAAGGTATATTTGCCAAAATGCGCAGCATCGCTTTCTCCGAAATTTCCAAATGACGCACATATCGCTCCATAATAGGTTCAAACTCTGCCCTAAAATCTAAGGCAGAAGGCTTTCTGTTTCTCAAGATAAAATGATAGGTATCAGCACACAAAGCAATATTTAAGCGCAAATTTTGGCTGCCACGCACGATTTCGGCAATAATACTTGTATCGGAAATGCCCCGACTTTGCAAATAAATACTTGCTTCTTGTGTAGAAATAACTTCTGCCGACATATTTTTGGTATAAATGAGAAATTCTCCGTTTGTTTTTAAACTGCGAAGTTTGCCTATTAGTTATATAATCGTTCAGCAAAGTTCATTTTGATTTACGAAACAAAGGTAGCAATAAGGTATTTATAAACAAAAAAGACGGTCGTTATCACAACAACCGTCCTTTCTTGCATTTAAGCAATTATGAGGAAATTTCCTCTACTCTTTCTTTACTATGGGCTATGAACTTCACTTAACCAAGACAAAGTTACAACAAAATAAATGAGTATTCCAAATTTTTTTTTCACTTTTGGGCGTTCAAAATCCTTCTTTTTTGTCTAAACCTTTTTTTCGCAAAATATAAAAGGTAAGATTTTAGCTGAAAATTATGAATCTATTTTTCTCGCCTTGACACTAATTACTCAGGCAATTTTCTGCCCATTTTTTACTTTTTTATCAGGTTGAAGCAAGACAATTTCCTTAGTTTCGGCAGAAACTACCCCTAATACCAAACATTCTGAAAAGAAATTGGCAATTTGTTTGGGCGGAAAATTGACAACAGCAACCACTTGTTTTTGTAACAAATCTTCTTTTTGATACAACAGGGTAATCTGTGCCGAGGACTTTTTGATGCCTATTTCCCCAAAATCTATGGTGAGTTGATAGGCGGGCTTGCGAGCTTGCGGAAAATCGGCAACAGCGATAATTGTGCCTACTCGAATGTCTATTTTTTCAAAATCTGTGAATGTGATATTTTCCATGTTTTCTCTAAAATTTAGGATAAATGAACCACAAAATTGCGTTTTTTTCAAGAACTTTTTTTGTTTTTTTTCGTAAAAAGAGGTTTAACGCCCATTAAAACTTTATTTTCTCCATTAATATGAGCTTATTAGATTCCGAACATGTACGTATTATAGATGTGCCTGACGATAATACACAAAACCTTAATACGAATGACCTAAATCATTTGCGCCCCGTAGAAAGCGAACAGACAGAAAATGTGTAACTTTCTCGCAAAGAAAAACGTTTAGCGAAGAAGGAAGGCAAAAATTATAAAGGCATATTTTTTGTTGTTTCTATGATGACAGGTGTCCTTCTTGGCAGAGTAACGGGTGCAAAAGAATTGGTCATTGCGGGCATGATAGTAGGCTTTATGTTTTTTATAGACCCATTTTATGAAAAAGTGATGAAAAAAATAGAAAATTGGTAAATCCTTTTTTTAATCTTATCTTTACGGCGATTATATTAGCTATTTTTATCTATTATTTCAAGTATCCATGAGCTTATTAGATTCGGAAAATGTGCGCATCATTGACGTGCAAGACGACAAGATAGACACAAATGACATCAATAATTTGCGTGCTATTGAACGTGAAAAGGAAAAAAGAGCTGCCAAAACTGGGCAAAACCTTCTCGATACAAAACCCAAGAAATACAACTGGGCGTTTTTTTGTGCGTCCTTATTTATTGGTTTGGGCATTGGCGTTAGCGTAGAGAATCCCGCTCTTTTGATGGTAGGTATGGGAATCGGCTTCTTGTTCTTCGTGGACCCGATTTATCAAAAGGTGATGGATAAAATTGATAAATGGTAATTATATTTTTCTTATAAAATGGAAACGCTTGATAGTCATACAACTACCAAGCGTTTTTTTATTTCTTTTTCAATTTAGAAGGGCAAATCATTGCCACTATCGTCCAAATTTTCAATATTCACAACAGGTGTGCTGTGATGTACAGGCGGTACGGTAGGTGCTTGTTGCACAGGTGCTGCGGCAGCTACTGGCAAAATACGCCATGCTTCTAAGGTATTAAAATATTTGGTCTCTCCTTGTGGGCTAGTCCACGCTCTGCCCCTCAAATTGAAAGAAACGGTTACGTCCATGTTCGCCTCAACTAAGTCTAACAAAGCACATTTGTCTTGTGTGAGCTGAAAAGAAACATACTGTGGATACGTTGGATTGTCGGCAATCATCAATACAAAATCCCGTTTTGTAAACTTGTCGGATACGGCTACCGCATCAAATTTGACGTGTAATTTTCCTGTTACGTCCATGTTATATAAATGTTATTTGGTTACAATAGTTTAGTAATCATCACTCATAGAATGATGATGCAAAGATAGAAACAAATTTCTGACATTTGTTGGAAAA
>JAAFHL010000201.1 GCA_013298365.1 Bacteroidota bacterium
TGTCTATAAAATTGAGTGCGTATTGATTATTTACGGAAGAAACATATTTGCCAAGCCTGCCATTTAAGAGGCGAATAAGATGAAAGCGAAAAATCAATTCTTCATAGACTCCGCTCCCACAAGCAATGGCAAAGCCTTGAATTACAGTGGTTTCGTAATATAATAATTGTCTTGGGCGGGGGGGAGGTTGTGGCGTAGAAGGTGCAATAATATGCAAAAATGTCTCTGTAATATACGGTATAAGGACAAAAATAAGGGCAGCATATACAAGTGCTTCGCAAAACATGCGCAAAGTATGCAGCCAGTTTATGCGCCAATGCACTTTTGGGGGCGTAGTGCCTTTTTCTTTTCCTTCTGCTATGGCTTTTAACTCTTTGATTTCATAATCTTTCGCCTCCTCTTCGTCCATGATGCCATAATAATCTTTGCGAATGTTGATGCCATACATAATCAACAAAGCGAGTGTAGCAAGTAAAGAGCGAAAAGGGAGGTAAGAAAGAACTTGAAACCAAATATCGCCATTTTGTAAGCCTCTGACTTGGGCAGTACTAAAAAATATCATAAGGGTTTCATATACGATTAATAGAAAACCTGCGATGATATGGTTGTGAAAACGATGCCTGATATTGTGGGGGTATGCCGCAAATAAGGGATTGGAGGAGAGTGAAAATATGGTTTTGAGTAGTGAAAGCATCTAAGAAATGAGAAATGAAAGCCAAAAGTACGATTTATTTTTAGCTTTCCCAAATCTACTAAGAATTGACATGTCATTTTTCTAAAAAATGACGTGTCAATGCCTTGTATTTAAGTAGTTGTTCATAAATAAATGGATATTTGATTAGTTACAAAGTATTGATCATGAGTTTTTACCTTACCAACTTTCCACTTTAAACTTTTAACTATCCACTTAAAATGTTACCTTCAACTTCACTTTTTTACCTGCACGCTTTACTAATACGGTCGTTTTGTCGCCTTTTTGAAATTTGCTCAAAGCCTCCATATACGCATAAATGTCTTTTACTTCATATTTGCCCATTTGTAGAATAATATCGCCTGTTTTTAAGCCTGCCTTAAACCCTGCTTTTCCCTCCGAAACGCCGTCTGCTCTTACGCCGCCTTCATTGTACATATAATCGGGCATGATGCCAAGGGTAACTTTAAATGCAGGATTAGAAGCATTGTTTTTTTCTTTTGTTTTTAAAAATTTCAGTTTTGGAAGCGCATCAATTTTTGTAATAGATTGATACATAAAGTCTAACACTTCTTTTTCTCCTTCAAAGTTGATTTTTTCTACATCATCGCTTGTACGGTGATAGTCGCTGTGTCCGCCTGTAAAAAAATGAATAGAAGGTATATCTTTCAAATAAAAAGAAGTGTGGTCAGATGCACCTATACCCGATGAGTCGTAGCTAAGTACAAAACTTTTGTTTAACTCATTGAACATCTGAATCCAAACATCACTTGTACCTACTCCGCCAATTTGCATTTTTTTGTCTGTCAAGCGTCCAATCATGTCCATGTTTATCATGCAATTTGCAGCAGACAATGAGATTGTTGGGTGATTTGCATAGTAGGCAGAACCTAATAATCCTAACTCTTCTCCTGAAAAACAAATGAACAGAAAATTGTAATTCCAGGCTTTTTCCGCTGTTTTTAACATTCTTGCAAGCTCTATCACGCCCGCAACCCCAGATGCGTTATCATCTGCACCATTGTGAATTAAACCTTCAGGTTTCATTTCACGAGAGTTTTTGTCATCTCCTAAGCCCAAATGATCGTAGTGTGCGCCAATAATGATGGTATTTTCTTTTCCATAATCTAAAAAGCCTACTACATTTTTGATGGAAATATCTCTACGGGTAGAATGTACTGGCGAACTAATAAATGTTTGAAAAAAACCTTCTTCTCCTTTGGGAAGTAAGCCAAGTTGTGCAAAATTGCGGGCAATATAATTGGCAGCAGAATCTTGTTCGGCTGTACCTGTGCCTCTTCCTTTGAGTTCGTCAGAAGCAAGATATGTAATGATATTACGGATATTGGCAATTTCTGCTTGTTGTGCAAAAATGCCTACAAAATTTCCTATAATAAAGGAAAATATACATAGTTTTTTTAACATAAAGATAAATAATTTTAATAAACAATAAGGAATAGGACTTACACAAAAGCGGATTTATCGGGCAAAACTGTTTTATTTACAGCCCACCATTGATGGTGGGGCTTTTTGCGTAAGTCCAAAAGTAAGATGTAAACAGATTTCAATAAAAGATTGTTACTATTTTGCTGAAAAAGAAAATATTTTACACAAACACGCTTCAAAAAACAGGGCTAATTTCTTCCGAATTTAGCCCTGCAATTTTTTGTGTATGATGCTGTTTAGCATTAGCTCATTCTTGCGATAATCTCATCGCCAAATTCGCTGCATTTCAGTTTTATAGCACCTTCCATCAAACGCTCAAAGTCATACGTTACTCTTTTTGCATTGATAGCAGACTCTATTCCTTTGACAATCATATCCGCCGCTTCTTTCCAACCCATAAATTCCAACATCATCACCCCTGATAAAATCACAGAAGAAGGGTTTACCATGTCTAAACCTGCATATTTAGGGGCTGTGCCGTGTGTTGCTTCAAATAAGGCATGACCTGATACATAATTGATGTTTGCGCCAGGTGCAATGCCGATACCGCCAACTTGTGCGGCAAGTGCGTCAGACAAATAGTCGCCATTCAAATTTAAGGTAGCAATAACGTCAAAATCCGTAGGGCGTGTCAAAACTTGTTGCAAAGCGATGTCTGCAATAGAATCTTTTATCAACACTTTGCCCCCTGCCAAGGCTGCTTTTTGTTCTGCATCGGCAGCATTTTGCCCACTTGCCGCCTTTGTGCGGTCGTATTGCGCCCAAGTATATACTTTATCGCCAAATTCTTTTTCTGCTAAGGCATATCCCCAATCACGAAATCCCCCTTCTGTAAATTTCATGATATTTCCTTTGTGTACAATCGTTACAGACTTGCGTTTGTGGTCGAGGGCATATTGAATAGCCGCACGTACCAAACGTTCTGTACCCACTTTTGAAACAGGTTTGATACCAATGCCTAATTGAACACTATCCTCGCCTGATAATCCTGCCAATTTTTCCCATGCTTGCACTTTTTCTACCGTTCCAAAACGAATTTTTTCAAAATCTTTGGGATAATTGCTTGACAAAAAGTCCAATAATTGTTGCATTTTTTCGGTTCCCGCTTTTGCCTCAATCCCCGCATAAATATCTTCCGTATTTTCTCTAAATATCACCATATCAACCTGTTCAGGTTGCTTTACAGGAGAAGGAACGCCTGAAAAATAACGCACAGGGCGCAAGCAAACATATAAATCTAATTGCTGACGCAAAGCAACATTCAAAGAAGTGATACCGCCACCGATAGGCGTAGTCAAAGGTCCTTTGATAGCCACCAAATATTCGGAAATAGCTTGTACAGTTTCGGCAGGAAGCCAATTCTGGGTTTCATTAAAGGCTTTTTCACCTGCTAATACCTCTAACCATTCTATTTTGCGTGTGCCGCCGTATGCTTTTTCTACTGCCGCATCAAAGACTCTTACTGAAGCATTCCAAATATCGGGACCTGTGCCATCGCCAATAATGAATGGAATGATAGGATTATTAGGCACTTGTAATATGCCGTTTTGTGTAGAAATTTTTTGTCCAGACATAAATATAAAATATTGATTCTCGCAGTTTTGGATAGATGACATAAAAAAAATATTTTATGCAAAAAGCCAAAAACTGCGAGACAAAGGTAGATAAAAAAATGTATTCCTAAAAAAATAACATTTTTTAGCATGACTTTCTCATAAAAAATTGAACCACAAAGTTCACAAAGAAAAGCTAACACAAAGTAGTCCGTTTTTCTATCCATTTTTGTGTTCTTTGTGAATCCTTTGTGAACTTTGGGGTAAAATTAGCCATTTTTACAAAACTATTTTTTTATGAGAAAGCCATTCATTTTTTAGCATTTTTATGCGCCACAAGCCTCACAATCGGGATTATCTATTGAGCAAGTCTTGGCTTCGTAGTTTTCTTCGGGTTCTTGCACAAATTGCGCTTGCGCATTTGCCAAAACTGTTTGTTTATGTGCGGCTTCTTTGATGGTTTCTTGGTTTACGGTAAACTTAATTGCATCTGTTGCAGCCTTTGTGCGGAGGTAATAAATGCCTGTTTTCAAGCCTTTTTGCCAAGCATAAAAGTGCATAGATGTCAATTTGCTTTGCGTTGCATTTTCCATAAAAATATTCATGCTTTGGCTTTGACAAATAAATGCCCCCCTGTCAGCAGCCATATCAATAATGGTTTTGCCCGAAATTTCCCAAACGGTTTTATACAATTCCTTCAAGTCTTGCGGAATTTCGGGTATATTTTGCACAGAACCATTGGCAGAAATAAGCCTATCTTTCATTTTGTCGTCCCATAAACCGAGTTCTATCAAATCATGCAGAAGGTATTTATTTACTACCACAAATTCGCCCGAAAGGGTGCGGCGAGAATAAATATTAGAGGTAAAAGGCTCAAAACATTCATTATTGCCCAAAATCTGCGAAGTAGATGCTGTAGGCATCGGTGCAACTAAGAGGCTATTGCGCAAACCATGTTTCAAGATTTCTGCCTTCAAGGTGTACCAATCCCAACGCAAAGAAGGTTCTACGCCCCACATATCATATTGCAAAATGCCTTTGCTTGCAGGCGAACCAGGATAAGTTTGGTAATGTCCTAATTCTTTTGACAAATCCTTAGAAGCTGTCAAAGCTGCGAAATAAATGGTTTCAAAAATCTCTTTATTCAATTTTCTTGCCTCTTCGCTGTCAAAAGGCATTCTTAACATCACAAATACGTCTGCCAAACCCTGCACACCTAAACCAATCGGACGATGACGCATATTTGAGTTGCGTGCCTCTGGCACAGGATAAAAATTGACATCAATAATTTTGTTGAGGTTTTTGGTGGCAACTTTGGTTACTTCTGCCAATTTTTCGTGGTCAAATTTGCCATTTGAGATGAATTTTGGCAAAGCTAAAGAAGCTAAATTACAATTATGAACGACAACCCCATCTGCGATAAAATGGTGAGCATCAGGCACATTCAAATCATAAACATCTTCTTCCCCAAGAAATTCTATTTTTTGTACTTTAAAATAATCCTTTCCCTCTACGGCAAAATTAAAACTTGTATCTGTAAATATTTCATTAAACTTTTCTTCTTTTTGAGGAGAAAGTTTAAAACCAATAGAAGTCATAAAGGCAATAAGGTTTTCTTCTCCCAAAATAGCCAAAGTACCCTGATAACGCCCTTTTCGAGTATTTACCTCGCCAAAACGTACTTTTGCATGAATACCAAAGCAACGCAAATGTGCTTGTACATCATGTAAAAGTTTTTGTGATGCAGAAGATAGTGTAATGCAAGGTTTATCATGGCTAAAAGTAACACAACCATCAGCCGAAAATAATCCACTTAAAAAAGAAGCGATTTGATTTGGGGTAGAACTTGCAATTTTATCATATATTTTCTTTCCTTTTGCTGTGGTTATTTCAAATCCAAATTTATCTTGCATAAGCGCAATAAATTCTTTTTTGGAAGTTGCCCATTGATAAACATTATTTTTATCAATGCACACACTTGGTACGAAATTATTGTATGCACCTTTTCTCATAGCGACAGACTGATGCCAAGTGCTTACTTGCGGAATTACTGTTTCTAATGCTTTTGTTTCTGTTTCTCCAAAACAAACCCCAAAACAAATTGTATTGTTTTTATCTTTTACCTGCCAACCATCACCTAACATCCAACCAGCAGTAAGGTATTCATTATCAATATTTTCATTTATATTATGATGAAATATTGCTTTTGTTTTAGGTGCAAATAAATCATCACCTATTTGTATTTCAGATAATTTTTTCCATTCGTATTTATTTCTGTTCGCTTTATTTCTTCCATGTCCTCTTTCTGTTCTAACTAAAAAAGGATGATTTGCTGTTGCTTTAATATTTTTAGAACCTTGAATAGTTACTTCATATACCTCTTTTTTCCCTTGTGGTAATAAAGTTGCTTTGATAAAACGTTCATTTCTATTGAAATGAGCATCATCTTCAAAATAAACTAATACTTCTTCATTATGGCAATCTACAATATTTTTGATGCCATTTTTGGTTAAAATTTGTGTATCTTTTGTAAAGCAAACCGCCACTTCATCATGCGCTGTATATTCAATAATCTCCGTACAAAGATTAGAACTGCGAATTGTTCCCAGATTTTTTTGATTTGACTTGCCATTTGCATGGTCTTTGTACAAAATATAAGGCGTTCCTGTTTCTACTTGCGACTCCAAAATTTTATTCCACAATTCTCTTGCAGGAATGGTTTTGCGTTGTTTGCCTTCTCTCTCATATTTTTCATACAAAGCCTCAAATTCTGCGCCATGACATTCATATAAATGCGGGGCTTCATGTGGGCAAAATAGCGACCAGGTAGAATCCTCTTTTACCCGTTTCATAAACAAATCAGGCACCCACAAAGCATAAAATAAATCCCTTGCACGCAGTTCTTCCTTGCCATGATTTTTGCGCAAATCTAAGAAATCGAAAATATCGGCGTGCCAAGGTTCGAGGTAAATGGCGAATGCGCCTTTTCTCTTACCACCTCCCTGGTCGACGTAGCGTGCTGTATCATTAAACACCCGTAACATAGGCACAATTCCATTAGAAACGCCATTTGTGCCTTTGATATAGCTGCCTGTGGCACGAATATTATGAATGCTCAAGCCAATTCCGCCCGCAGATTGAGAGATGAGCGCAGTTTGTTTTAAGGTTTGATAAATGCCTTCGATACTATCCTCAGACATTTGAATCAAAAAACAGGAAGACAACTGCGGTCTCGGCGTACCTGCATTGAACAAAGTAGGTGTAGCATGGGTAAACCATTTTTCTGACATTAAATTATACGTCTCAATTGCAGCCGCAATGTCTTCGCCATGAATCCCAACTGCGACACGCATAAGCGTATGCTGCGGACGTTCTGCTACTTTTCCATTGATTTTGAGCAAATAAGAACGCTCCAAAGTTTTGAAACCAAAATAATCAAAGGCATAATCTCTGTCATAAATAATAGCTGAATCCAAAACATCTCCATGTTTTTTTACGACTTGATACAATTCCTCCGAAATCATGCCCGCAGGCTCGTCCGTTTTCGGGTCAATGTATTTATACAAATCCCTTACCGTTTCGGAAAAAGATTTTTTGGTTTTTTTATGCAAATTTGAAACAGCGATACGTGCTGCAAGTTTGGCATAATCGGGGTGCTTAGTTGTCATCGCAGCCGCAGTTTCGGCAGCGAGGTTGTCCAAAATAGTGGTATGCACGCCATCATACAAGCCTTGTACGACTTTGAGCGTAACGACCACAGGCTCCACCAAAGGCGACAAGCCATAGCAAAGTTTGCTAATACGGGCAGTGATTTTGTCAATTTTGACTTCCTCTTTCTTGCCAGAGCGTTTTATAACGAACATAAAAATTTATATAGGTTTAAAGATGTAATCAATCCTTGCCATTTTTAGTAAAAATTGCTAAAAAAAATAGAAAAATTTATTTTTAGTATAAAAAAACAAATTTTCCTCCAACAAAATTACGAATAAGCTACCCTAAATGAAAATAAAATTATTAACATGCTATGTGGATATCTACTTAAATGCTTAATATTTAGCACTAAAACCCCAAAAAAAACTTTATTTTTCTTTATATATGCAAGAAAAAGGCTGTATTTATCTCTCAAAAATCAATTTTATGCAAACATTTGCTGAACAAGATGTCAAGTAGATTTGGTAAAATTGGCGTTTAATCAGCCGATTATTTAAGGAATAAGATGTGTGCTGTGTTTACCCCAAAAAAATAACAGCTACTCCCCCAAAAGGAGAAGTAGCGTGCTACAAGGCCGGTTGAAGAAGGCTGCTCACTTGTTTATCAAATAATACCACACAATATCAACATCTTGTAGCATTAAAACAATCTATCCCTATCAAAAAAAACACCCATATAAATAATGATATTTATAT
>JAAFHL010000202.1 GCA_013298365.1 Bacteroidota bacterium
AAGAAATAAAAAACTGCATGAAAATAGGACTGTTTTTTGGCTCATTTAATCCCATACATCAGGGGCATCTCATCATTGCAGAGTCAGCATTAGATGCTGCAAAGTTAGACAGGATTTGGTTTGTGGTGTCGCCGCAAAATCCCTTCAAAGAAAAGAAAAATCTATTGTCGGAATATGACCGTTTGCGCTTGGTAGAAATGGCAATAGAAGGCAATCATCGTTTGTTTGCCTCAAATGTGGAGTTTAAACTGCCGCAGCCTTCTTTCACGATTGATACCCTCACCTATTTATTTGATAATTATAGGTCTTATCAATTTTCGTTGATAATGGGCGAAGACAATCTGCTGCAAATCAAAAAATGGAAAAATGCTGATGCTATTCTCAATAATTATAACATTTATGTGTATCCACGCACAGGCTCAGGGGTAGATTCGGAACTAAAAGCGCATGAAAACGTACATTATTTTGAAGCCCCTTTATTAGATATTTCGGCAACCTTGATTCGCAAACGTTTGAAAGACAAGCAATCTATCAAATATTTGATGCCCGAAAAAGTGGAGGATTTTATTCTGAAAAAAGGTTTGTATCTTTGATTGTTATATCTATATTTCATATTGGAGGTGTTTTTTCAATAAGATAATGAGATAATAGCATATTTTTGATTTGCTCAAATAAATTACCTTTTGGCGTATCTAAAGGATTATCTTTATTTATCAACATAAGTACCAAGTAGTAATAAATAAAGAAGATACGAAATGCTGATAATAAGGAAAATAAGGGTATTTTTGCAGCTC
This sequence comes from Bacteroidota bacterium, assembly GCA_013298365.1. Classification (GTDB taxonomy): domain Bacteria; phylum Bacteroidota; class Bacteroidia; order J057; family J057; genus JAAFHL01. Next base: position 795 of record JAAFHL010000202.1, read on the forward strand.
AAAATAACGAGAAAAAATGGGAAAAACAAGACTTTTAGTGATAGGTGATAGCTTTATACCAGAGTTAGAACATTTGTCGAAACATAGCAGTAGTCCAAAAATTAGGCAGCGTTGCCAAATAGTATTGTTAAATAATTCAGGGCTTACAAATGTAGCGATACAGCAAAAATTAGGGTGTAGCTCAACGACGATTACGTCGTCGTTGGATAGATTGGGCTATTTTTAAATACCTCAATTTGTGAGATTTAATAATGAACTAAGGCATTTTGCGGATTTGGAACAATTTTGATGCTTAGCTTGTCTGTTTCGGAAAGACTAAGATTTTTTGAAAAAGGTTCGCCATTTACCAAAATAAGTAAAGATGGTTTAAGCGGCAAAAGCTTGTTTTCTTGTGCAAAAAGCAAATTACCTACAATCAAAAACATAAAACAAAATAGTGTTTTCATAAAAAGTATTAAATTATGGGTTAATCTTCTATAAATATGTGTTTTTACAACTTTCTACGCCATAAAAATGTTATAGTTCTGCACAAAAATACGCAAAAATATGTTATTCACACAAAATACAATCGAAAAACGTATCGCTGACAAGGTCTTTGCAGGCGAAAGAATCACACCTGAAGAAGGTTTATATCTATATGAACATGCTGAACTTGCCTATTTGGGTGTGTTAGCTACTTTTGTAAGGGAAAAGAAAAATGACAAAAAGGTCTTTTTCAATCGCAATTTTCACCTTGAACCTACGAATGTGTGTATTTATGATTGCAAATTTTGCGCCTATTCTCGTGCCATCAAAAAGCGTTCTGATGGCTGGGAATTGACGATGGAAGAAATGATGGACAAAATTCGTGCGTATGACCACAAACACGTAACCGAAGTGCATATTGTGGGAGGCGTTTTGCCGCAATATGATTTGCCTTTTTATGAAGATTTTTTCAGACAAATCAAAGCACATCGCCCAAATTTGCATGTAAAGGCGCTTACGCCTGTGGAGTTTTTTTATATTTTCAAAAAGGCAAAAGTCAGTTATGAAGAAGGCATGAGACGTTTGATTGAGGCAGGTTTAGAGTCTATTCCTGGCGGTGGCGCAGAAATTTTTCACCCCGAAGTAAGAGAACAAATTGCAAAAGATAAATGTACAGGCGAGCAATGGCTTGATATACATGAAGTTGCGCATAAATTAGGCATTCGTAGCAATGCGACCATGCTCTATGGGCATTTGGAAAAATTTGAACATAGAATTGACCATTTAGAAAAATTGCGTCAATTGCAAGATAAAACGGGCGGCTTTCAAACTTTTATTCCCCTCAAATTCCGCCACGAAAATAACGAAATGGACTATCTACCCGAATCTACAACGGTAGAAGATTTGCGTAATTATGCCATTTCTCGTATTTATATGGACAATTTTGACCATATCAAAGCCTATTGGCCCATGATTGGAAAAACAACTACACATCTTTCGCTTTCCTTTGGCGTAGATGACATTGATGGGACAATTGATGATACCACAAAAATCTATTCTATGGCGGGTTCAGAAGAACAAAATCCTGCCATGACTACCGCAGAACTCATTGATTTTGTGCTAAGTGCAGGCTACAAACCGATTGAAAGAGATACTTTGTATCATATTGTACATGACTATTCTGTGGAGGAATATGTAGCAGAACATGACAAGGTTTCTGCATAAAGAGGCAAAAAAGAGGGAACAATTTGTAAAAAAGCGAGTGTGATGTATCATACTCGCTTTTCGTTTTTTTTATTTTAAAAAAAATCGTAGTTTTACGGCAAATTTTATCGGTGTATTCTGTTTTTATCGGTGTTTATCCATAAAGTCTCAATATTTTTTGTATGAAAATCGCAGTTATTGGTACCGGATATGTAGGTTTAGTAACGGGAACCTGCTTCGCAGAATCTGGCAATGATGTAATGTGTGTGGACAACAATCAAGAAAAATTGGCGAAACTTCGTAAAGGGGAAGTGCCTATTTATGAACCAGGTCTTGAAGTTTTATTTGAACGCAATTGTCGTGAAAATCGTTTGACTTTCACAGATGATTTGGAAGCGGCAGTAGATTTCGCAGAAGTTGTATTTCTTGCACTTCCTACCCCTCCTACCGAAGATGGTTCAGCGGATTTGCAATATGTATTAGGCGTGGCTACGCATATTGGCAAAATCATGAAATCTTACAAGGTGATTGTAAACAAAAGTACAGTGCCTGTGGGAACAGCAGACAGAGTTACAGCAGCAATTGCTGCAAATACCAGCATTGAATTTGATGTATGCTCAAATCCTGAATTTTTGCGTGAAGGTGTTGCTGTTGAAGACTTTATGAAACCTGAAAGGGTAGTAGTAGGCACTCGTTCTGCTCGTGCAAAAGAAGTGATGGAACGTTTGTACAAGCCATTTTTGTTGTCTGGAAATCCCCTTGTGTTTATGCACGAGCGCAGTTCAGAATTGACAAAATATGCGGCAAACTCTTTCTTGGCTACGAAAATTTCTTTTATGAATGAAATCGCTAACCTTTGCGAAAAAGTAGGTGCAGATGTTGATGATGTGAGACGTGGCATAGGTTCTGATTCTCGTATTGGCAAAAGATTTTTGTTCCCAGGTGTAGGATATGGTGGCTCATGTTTCCCAAAAGATGTGTCCGCTTTGTTCAAAACTTCACAGCAATATGAGTATGATTTCAAAATTTTGCGTTCTGTAATGGAAGTAAATGCCATTCAAAAAGAAATTTTGGTAGAAAAAATCATCAGTCATTATGGCGAAGATTTGAAAGGTATGACTTTCGCCATGTGGGGATTAGCTTTCAAACCTAATACAGATGATGTGCGTGAAGCTCCCGCACAATCTATCATCAAGGCTTTGCTTGCCGCAGGTGCAAAAGTACAAGCATTTGACCCAGAAGGTATGGAATCTTTCCAAAAATATACTCGTCTTTCGATTGACTACGTAAAAAATCGTTATGATGCTTTGCAAGGTGCAGACGCTTTACTCGTCGTAACAGAATGGAGCGAGTTCCGCACACCAGATTTTGAAAAAATCAAAGCATCTTTGAAAGAGCCTGTTATTTTTGATGGCAGAAATATCTATAGCTTAGATGAAATGGCTACCTTAGGATTTGATTATTATTCTATCGGACGCAAAACGATTCGTAAATAAGTTCATTTTTTCTCGCAGATTTTCGTAAACAAATCTGCGAGAAACAACAACAATTATTATGGCACAAAAAACAGTTTTAGTTACAGGTGGTTCGGGCTTTCTTGGCTCACACCTTTGCGATAGATTCATTGCAGAAGGCTACAAAGTTATCGCAATGGACAATTTGATTACGGGAAATCCAGATAATATTGCGCATTTGATGGGCAATGAAAACTTCCAATTTATCAAACATGATATTACGGAATATATTTGGGTAAAAGGCGATATAGATTATATTTTGCATTTTGCTTCGCCCGCAAGTCCAATTGATTATTTGAAATTGCCGATTCAAACGCTCAAAGTTGGGGCATTAGGCACACACAATGTCTTGGGTTTAGCAAAAGAAAAAAAGGCAAGGGTTTTACTTGCGAGTACTTCCGAAGTATATGGAGACCCGCTTATTCACCCACAAAAAGAAGATTATTGGGGCAATGTAAATCCGATTGGTTTTAGGGGGGTGTATGACGAAGCAAAACGCTTTGCAGAAGCAATTACCATGGCATATCAGCGTTATCATGGCGTAGAAACTCGTATCATTCGTATTTTCAATACGTATGGACCTCGTATGCGCCTCAATGATGGACGTGTTTTGCCTGCTTTGGTAGGACAGGCTTTGCGTGGCGAACCCATGACAGTTTTTGGTGATGGCAGTCAAACTCGTAGCTTTTGCTATGTAAGCGACTTAGTAGAAGGCATTTACCGTTTGTTGTTGTCAGACATTACCGACCCAACGAATATTGGGAATCCTGCGGAAATCACGATTTTGGAGTTTGCCAAAGAAGTACAAGGTTTAATAGAAACAAAAAGTGATATTATTTTTGAGCCACTTCCACAAGACGACCCAAAAGTACGTCAGCCAGATATTACAAAGGCAAAGGCTTTGTTGGGTTGGGAACCCAAAATTGACAGACATGAAGGTTTGAAGCGTACTATTGAGTTTTTTAAAACGAAGGTATAGTCCATCTTTTCCAAAAAAGAATAAAAAAAACGTAGATGAGGAAACTTATCTGCGTTTTTTCATGAAAATATGTCTTTTAATCATCTTCTTTATCAATATCCTCACCTCTTGAGAGTGCAATGATTTCCTCCTCTAATAGCTTAGTAATTTCCACAAGGTCTTTAATATCAAATCCTTTCTTTAACCCCGCTTTAGCAAATGCGATAGCTTGCACTCTTTTCGCCTTATCAATCGCCGTTTCCATCACCCCCATTTCAATTCTTCTATTTTCAACATGGCGTTTATATGCTTCTTGGTCTTCTCGCTGCATATTTTCATATCTCAAAACCTGTTTAGCCTCGGTCATTCCCTTTGCGGTAAACTCGTCTTTTATTTCACTTTTTTTCAAAAAATACATCCATTCGTCCATCGTGTCGGTTACTTTTTCTTCCTTAAAACTGCCCACTCGTAACACAAAATACTTCGGAAAAATATCTGCAACACTTTCTACGCCATATTTAGCTTTTTGATGATTCGTAGGATTTAACACATCTTTTTTCTTTCTTCCCACAAATTTGTCTTCATACTCATAAATATAATCTTTTCCTTGCCCCAAGCGAAAATACATAATATTGATAGAATATGCTTTTTTGATTGCACCATAAGGTTGTCCTTCTGCAATATACTCACTTATCAATTTGGAAATCCCATAAACCATGCGATGAAAATAATCATCTTCATCATCATATTGCACCTCAATTAACAATAATTCTCCTTTTTTGGATTTTACCAAAATATCAACCCTATCAAATTTATCATTTTCATGTTGTTTATTCGCTTCACTTTCCAATAGATTTTGTATTTTTATATCAAAACCCAATAATTCACTTAAAAAACCTTCCAAAACGGTAAAGTTTTCTTTATGTCTTAGGACTTTTTTTATCGCCCAATCAAAACTGATAAAGGTTCTTTCTGCCATAATTTAAATCGTATTTGTTACAAAGATAACTACAATTATATTTTTATGCAAGTATATTAATATGCTAATTCCCTAAATTGCCCTATCCATTATTTCGTATAATCCACGCCTTTTGCAGCAAGCTCCAAGGTCTGAATATGACTCAAATCATTTAGCAACTTTGACTCAATTCTACCATCTTCATGCACTTCCAAAATATTTACGCCTGTATTATCATGCGTAAAAATGTGCATATTTACCATACCATGCCCCAATAACTCGCTCAAAATAATACGCAAAGTGCGCCCATGTGTGCAAACCAAAATATGACCATCTTTGTGTGCAGCAAACAATTCTTCAAAAAAAGGCTTGCACCTATTCCACACCTCAATCGGATTTTCGCCATTCGGCAACCCTTTATCTAATGCGCCATTTTTCCAGGCTTCTGTAATGTCCCAAAAAATCTGCTTTGTTTCATCGCTTGACGAGCGACCTTCCAAATCGCCCCAACTAAACTCATTGATAGCTGCATGTTGTGAAAAAACATAGCCCAAACTCCCAAAATCTTGAACCGTTTGTTGTGTTCGTTTAAGGCGGCTACAATAAATTTGGGTAAAAGGAATATGTTTGTACGCATCAAAGAAGGCACGACTTTGTTTACGCCCTTTTTCGTTTAAATCAGAATCTACGCCACCGCCTTGTACAATGCCTTTCACATTGTAGTCGGTTTCCCCATGACGTATAAGATATAATGTAAGCATGTTTTGTGTTTTTTGTATGAAAAATTATGAGCGTTTAAGCTAACGCAGATTTCTAATCAATTTTAATATCGGTGCAAATTTGCGTTTCAATCTTGCATGGCTTTCTCATAAAAACTTAAACCACAAAGTTCACAAAGAAAAGCTAACACAAAGAACACAAAGTAGGCTGTTTTTCTATCCATTTTTGTGTTGTTTGTGAATCCTTTGTGAACTTTGTGGTAAAATTAGCCATTTTTACAAAACTATTTTTTTTATGAGAAAGCCATTTTTCAATCTTGTACAGTGAGCGCAGTCAAACTGTGCGAAAATCAGCGAGAAATCAAAGTTTTTTTTCTTTCCCATATCGCTATTCCTATCAAAACGCCTCCACATAACGCAGTTTTGCCCAAAATGTTATAAAAACCATGATTTCCTATTTGTAGGCAAGCAAAATATGCCAAGACACAAATCGAGGTATAGACAAATATAGGTAAAATGCGATATGGCACAGGATAATGTTTTTGTCCCATGATATATACCAAAACAGTCATTACAGCATAGCAAATTAGGGTTGCCCAAGCACTGCCGATATAGCCAAAGACAGGAATTGTTAGCACATTTATCAAAATCGTAATCATCGCTCCTATACCCGTAAATAGCAAGGCAAAACGGGTCTGTTTGGTAATTTTGAACCAAATTGCTATTTGTTGATAGGCAGCAGAAAAAACGTAAGCCATCAAAATAATCGGCACAACTTCCAAACCTTCCCAATACTTTTCATCTATAAAAGACCAGCCTCTAATTTTGATAGACACAATTTCTTGGGTAAAAGCACTGACCAATAGAAAACAGCCCAAACAAGCTATCATAAAATAGTGGAAAATATGGGCAAAAGTTTTGGGAGAATCTTTTTCTTCGCTATGTTTGAAGAAGAAAGGCTCGGCTGCATACCTAAAAGCCTGTGTTACAAGGGCAATAAAAATACCCATTTTGTAACCTGCAGCATACAAACCCAGCATCGCATCGCCAGAACGGGGAATATTATGGTACAAAGTTTCGCCATGCCAAAGGCGTTTTATCAAAATCTTATCCAAGTTTTCATTCATCATACCCGCCAAACCTGCAATCATAATATAGCCGCCATAAAAAAGCATATCATTTAACAAAGCTCGATGTATCTTAAATTGTGTGGGCAAAGCCTGATACAAAGCACACAAAGTTCTCACGCCAGATGCAATTAAATTAGCAATAAAAATAAATTCTATGCCTTTGTGCAGCACTTTTATAAAATAGAAATTGAGGGCAATTGTCAGAAAAATATTGAGCAAACTAATCGCAGAAAAACGTTTTGCCTTTTCTTCATAACGCAATTTTGCCAAAGGCAAAGCCGCCAAATTGTCCAAAAACATTACGCCCGCCATCATTGCTATCAACTGCGGCATCTCTGCAT
>JAAFHL010000203.1 GCA_013298365.1 Bacteroidota bacterium
ATAAATAATCTGAAAAATATCTTTATTGTCGTTTCTCAAAGATATAAAGATGGAACTGTATTAATTACAGATAATTTGCCTGATTTGCATTTTAATGGTGATAGCCAATGTTTCCCTCTCTACTACTACGAAGAAAACAATACCACACAAACCAATCTCTTTGATACAAATACCGAAAAACAATACACAAGACGAGATGCAATAAGCGATTTTATTTTAGAAAGAGCCAAAAAACAATACGGGAAAAATGTAACAAAAGAAGACATATTTTACTATGTGTATGGCTTTTTGCATAGCAAAGCATATAGAGAACTTTTTGCCAATGATTTGAAAAAAATGCTACCTCGTTTGCCTTTGGTAGAAAATGTACAAGATTTTTGGGCATTTAGCAAAGCAGGACGCAAATTGGCGGATTTGCATTTAAACTATGAAACGGTTGCGCCCTATGAAGGCTTGCAAGTAACAGGTGCAGAAAGCGGTTTCTATACTGTTGAAAAAATGCGTTTTCCCAAAAAAGACCAAAAAGAGACGATAATTTACAATAGCAAAATCATTATATCCAATATTCCTGCACAAGCCTACGAATATGTCGTAAACGGCAAAAGCGCAATAGAATGGATAATAGAACGCTATCAAGTAAGCACACACAAAGAAAGCGGCATCAAAAACGACCCAAACGATTGGGCTACGGAGGTGGGAAATCCTCGCTATATTTTGGATTTGCTGTTGAGCATCGTTAATGTGAGTATGCAAACGGTGGAAATCGTGAACGGGCTGCCGAAAGTGAGCTTTGAGTAATTTGTATATAAATGATAGCCCAAATTTTAGTTAGCAATAACTATTATTTGGGCTATTCTGCATTTTATACAAAAAAAGTGCAAAAATTTTGCAAAAAATAAGAAAATAATGCAAAATTTTCCTTTTCTCACATATTAATCTTTATCAAATTTGCGGCATCTTGTTTCTTCTTATCAATCACTTTTGCATAAATCTGTGTAGTAGAAATATCTTTATGCCCCAACATCTTTGAGACTGTGTAAATATCTGTGCCTAAGCTAATTTGCAAGGTAGCAAAAGTATGTCGAAAACAATGGAAAGTGATTTTTTTCGTAATACCTGCTTTTTGTAACCATTCTTTGATTTTTTTATTTTGGTTGTCAGAGTAGCTGATAGTAGGAAATAGCCTATCATTGTCTTGTTTCCTTTGCCCTAATAGCTGAAAAGCACTTTCCGAAATAGGCAAGGTTTCAACGGATTGTGTTTTTTCTTGGGTATATCTCAAATAGCAACCGTTTATCTCATCATTACACACTTCTCCCCAAACCAATTTTTCCACGTCTCCATAGCGCAAACCTGTTAAGGCTGAAAATAAACAAGCATTTTTTAGTTCTATGTTGTCGTAGTCTGTTTTGGCTAAGGTTTGCAATTCGTCTAAGGTAAGAAACGCCCTTTGTGTTTCGGCTTGTTTAATGTGATTGATATTTTCCAACGGGTTTTCTGCAATTAATTTTGCTTTGTGTGCTGTTTTAATAGCGGCTGAAAATTTGCCAAAATAAGAGTATGCCGAGTTTTGAGATAATTTTTTTCCCTTTTGTGAAAGCATTTCGGCATTTTCAAGGTATTGCCTAAAACCATTACAAAAAGTTTCTGTAATGTCAGTCATAAAGCAGTTTCCATTTGCAAAAGCCTTCAAATAGCGATACGCACTTAGCCAATTTCCGTAGTTATTTTCAGTATTTTTACGTTGTTCTGCAAGTTCCAAAAAATAATCTAAAAAACTTGTTGGGGCTTGTGGTTTTGCAAGAAAACCATATTCTCCTGCTTGTATAGCTAATTGCCGTTTTGCTTGAATCGTATTTGCCAATATCTTTGTTTCCTTGTTGTGCGCTCGTTCCAATTCCGTTTTGGGTTGAGTATAAAGATACAAACCCAAAAAATCACGCCTTGTAAGAAGGTTTGTTTCGGGGTTCAAAATAGGCGGATAAAAGTCTAAGTATAGGCTTTTTTTTCCGTTTTTGATAACTTTTTCCCTAAGTGTTACTTTCATATTATTGTGGATTAAAAATGTTGTCTATCAAGGTTTTAGGAATATAGGTTAAAATTCCTTCTTTTATTTTGGGAATCTCATTCCTTTGTATAAGATTATGCAAACCTTTATCGGAAATATGATACCGTTCTTTCACTTCTGAAAGTGTATAGCAGTCTGAAATAGCATATTTTGTTTCTACTTCTGTATGGCTTATTTGTGGCAATTCAAACAGCTTATCAATATCTGAACGTTTGATAAGCGTTTTTCTTTCCGATAATTTTGCCGCAGGAATAATGCCTTTTTCTATGAGGTTGTAAACCGTTTTCTTGCAACTATTCAGTAGTAAAGCCACATCATTAACCGTTAAAAACGTTTTTTGCTTTACAGTATCAATCGTTTCATTTTGGCGTTTTTCGGTTTCAGCATTACTCGCAGTAATTTTGTTTTTTCGCTTTTTTGCTTTGTAGGCAGCACTCGCACATTTATGCGTACAAAACTTGGTTACAGTTGTTTTTGCGGTAAATGTCTTGCTACAATGTTGGCAAATCCTTATGATGGAAATATTAGAACTCATATAAAATATTGGCTATTAAGTATAATTAAGTAGAAATAAGTGTAATATTTTCTCCTTTTTTATATTTAAGGTACAAATAAGATACAAAATTTTTACAAAGGTACAGATAAGGTACAAATTAATACTAACTATTTGTAAAAAATAAAAAAGATATATAAAGAAAAATAGATAAAAAGCTATTTTTGAGCATTTTATCTGTTTTTATTTAGCTATTTCTATTGGTATTTTGCTATTTTATTTCCCGATGCAAAACTTCCCAAAAATATTCCCCAAAATCTCCTCCGTATTTATCTCACCTGTAATCGAGCCAATATAATGCAAAGCCGTCCGAATATCTATCGAAACAAGGTCGCTTGTAAGTCCCATATCCAAGCCTTCTAAGACCGTCAAAAGGGCGGTTTGTGCTTGTCTGAGTGCTTCTACGTGGCGCACATTTGTGAGGATTGTGTCATTGCTTGCGAGTTGTTCTTTGCCAATGCAGGTCAATAACATGTCTTTTAAGGTTTCTATGCCTTCGTTTTCTTTGGCGGAAATGGGGCAAAAAGGCATTTTATCGGCAGGTTCGGCGGGTTTCTGAAAACCCGCCGAACCTGCTAAATCCACTTTATTTGCCACCAAAATCAGTTGCGTTTCAGTGTGTTTTGCTTGATAAGTTGCGGACAGTTTGCGCATTTCGGCAAGCTTTTCTGTGGCGGCATCATAGATGAGGAGGATAATTTGGGCTTCTTTCATCTTTTCCAAAGCCCTTTCTACGCCGATTTTTTCTACAAAATCTTCCGTTTCACGCAGTCCTGCGGTGTCCATGAAGCGAAACAAAATGCCACCAATTTGAATCACGTCTTCTATCACGTCTCTTGTTGTACCTGCAATGTGCGAAACAATGGCTTTTTCTTCGCCCAAAAGCGCGTTTAACAAGGTAGATTTGCCAGCATTCGGCTTGCCGACAATGGCAACAGGTACCCCTTTTTTGATGACATTTCCCAAACGAAAAGAGGAAATGAGTTTTTTGATATGGGCTAAAATTTCGGAAATCAGCTTTTTCAACGCCGTTCTGTCTGCAAATTCTACATCTTCCTCCGCAAAATCCAATTCCAATTCTATCAAAGAAACGAAGTTTAATAATTTCTCCCGCAGAACCTTCAATTCCGTAGAAAAACCGCCTTTCAATTGCTTTAAAGCGACTTTATGCGCCGCCGCAGATTCTGCGGCAATCAAATCTGCAACTGCTTCTGCTTGCGCTAAATCCATTGCGCCATTGAGAAAAGCCCGTTTAGTAAACTCGCCCGCCTCCGCCAATCTTGCGCCATTTTCGACAATAAGTTGCAAGACTTGCTCCAAAATATAAGACGAGCCATGACAGGAAATTTCTACCACATCTTCCTTCGTAAAGGAGTGTGGCGCACGGAAAATGTTGATAATCACTTCATCAAGGATTTCATTTCCTTTGAGAATATTGCCATAATGCGCTGTGTAGCCTTTGGCAGTTGTGATATTTTTGGAGAATATTTTTTGCGTAATGGCTATAGCCTCCACACCTGAGATGCGGATAATGCCGAGTGCGCCTTGTCCTTGTGGCGTGCAGATTGCGGTGATGGTGTGTGTCGTATTATTCAAATCTTTTGTTTTAATGGGTTACAATAAAAATATCCATTCTCTCATACCCGTATAAAAAGGAAACTTACATACAAAACGCAAGTTTTCTACATTTTCAGGAATGGAAGACTTGGAAAAAGACAAAGTGAAATTTGTTTTTTCGTTTGCGTTTATATGTAGCGTATTCATTTGAGAAGGGTAAATACGGATTTCAGGTTTATTTTCATAATAAGAGAGATAGAAGCCATTTTTATGAGCATTATTTACTATACTTTTTGTTTCTAATATAAGCTCAAAATGAATGTGAATATTGCTGTCATCAGTAGTAACAGTTACTTGAATTTTATCTTCATAATAAAGTATTTGTTTCTCAAACGGTTTAATATTTAACAAATCTGAAACGAGTTCATCTAAGCCTTTGATATATGGATTCACTTTAAACCAACGGTTTCCTAATAGTTCCAATTCATTTTGCATTTCATTTTTTAGCCATTGCGTATTTTTAATGGCGGTAATCATTCGCTCTATTGCGATTTGATGCTGAACCATACTTTCATCATTTGGAATATCCTTCAAGATTTTATACGCATCCTCTGCCCCTTCTTTATATCCTTTGCCATAATTAGGGCGAAAGTGATTTTTTAGATAAGTCATCACATCTTTGGATTCATCTTCGATTTTGTCTATTAAGGTAAAAGGCATTTTATTTTTCTCAAAATGCAATAATAGCCAATATTCAAAAGCAATACAACTATAGGCTAATTTGACATAACTTTTCCAGTTAGGGTCAAATTTTGTAAATTTATCTGTTTGATGTTGATAAGTGGCAATACCTGTTTGCTTATTTTTTACTTCAAAAAAATAATTTTGAAACAAAGCAAAAGGGTTTTTATTTTCAAAGTTCTCAAAATCTGCATTTTTCTTTACTGCATTTGTCAGCACTTCGATGTATTTAAGAAAATTCACACAACCCAAAATCTGTTCTATTTTTGCCCCCAAATCTCTTAAAGACAAAAAATGCTTAGGTAATTTTTCGCCCTTTTTATCTATCTCTAAGGGGAAAAATGCAGCCAACAAAGCGTTTTTTATTGGATTTTCAATACAAGAATCTTCTATCTTTCGCCTAAAGACCTCATCTACAATATATGCGTTTCCCTTATCATTATCTACCGTTATCCATATTTCGTCATAATTCTTTTTTTCTTGCATAGCTTTTAATATCATACCTACAAGTTCCTGAATATTTTCTTTAGAAATATCAAGTACAGTAACTGTTTTCATATAATCAGCCAAAAGAGGATTATTTTTAATCCCCTCAAAATAAGCTACTTCTGTTTTATATCCTATAATTAGTATGCGTTTCCCCTCACCAATAATAGTTGATGGTATCGGTAATGGTAGAACTTTCTTTTTAGATGTCATATTTTTCTACTTTACTATACTATTTTGCAAAAACTCCTCCACGATAGATATCGATTTGTTCTTAATAATATTGGGAATCCCACCTATTCTACCTTCCATATACCATTTTTCCAAAGGTGTATCATTTCGTAGTCCTCTTTGTTCAGAAACTCTGCGCACTTGAGTTTCTCCTTTCGTATTTTTTTGAATGATGTAGATAGTATCTTTATCTAATGTGTCAATAAGGGTCGCATCATGCGTACTAAAAAGTAATTGTGCTTTGTTCGGATTCGTTTCTGGGTTAGTAAATAGTCGAATAATAAGTTGTGTTAAAAGTGGGTGAAAACTTTTATCTAACTCATCAATCACCCAAACGCCACCTTCTTCCAAAATGGAAATAATTTGTCTAAAAAGGCTAATAAATTTCTGTGTACCTTCCGAAGCTTCTTTAAGTGAGAGGTTTTGTATGCCTATTTCTTTTTCCTGGTCGAATAAACGATGCTGCGTTTTGAGTTCAAATTTCATCATGTCTAAAAACTGTTTTTTATCTTCATCTTTCACCTTTTCCCCAAATTCTACCAAACCTTGTGGCAATTTCGCTTCAGCTATATCAATGCCTAAGATACCTACATCTATCTGTTCTAATATGTTATTTAACAAATCTAAGTATTTTTTATTTTCGGAGATAATTCTTGCCAACATTCTAAGCTGCAATTCGTCAGATGCTTCTGTCAAAATATTGACATACAAACTATCTTTAAAATATTCAAAAACGGGACGTAATTGCGCATTTTTATGGTTAGCAGCTTTGGATAAAAATAACTGATTTTCAATCAATAATTCTTCAATTTGTTTTTGAGGACCCTTCAAAAATTCCCCAAAATCCATTTCTTTGCCTTTTTCTCTTATATAAAGTTTTTGCCATGTCTCCTTTTTTCTATTAATAGACTGGTATAAAGACTCATACAACACTTCTTTTTGGGTAAAAGACACTTTAAAACGATATCGAATCCCATCTTTTGCGATAAAATCTATCTCAAAAGTAGTAGGCTCTTTTCTATAATTGAGGTCAAAGGCAAAAAAATCATTTGCTATAATATTGTCTCCAGGGTCAAGTTTATTGGAAATAAGCACAAACCACTCTAAGGCTTTCAATATTTTTATAACATTGCTTTTTCCCGCTGCATTTGCTCCATAGATGACGGCAATAGGCACAATATTTTTTTTATCGCTAATATTAAAAGGTAATATTTTGCGTTCATTATAAGATGTGGCTTCTAACGAGATGGTTTGTGTATTTTTGATAGAACGAAAATTATTGGCAGAAAAACTAATGAGCATACGGTTTTAGGCTTAAATTTGTGAATTTTCGACAAAAATAAGCTTATTTTGGGATATATACAACTTTTTAACTAATAATTGTTTAAGCCTTGTCCCTGTGGCGTGCAGATTGCGGTGATGGTGTTGGTCATAAGGCTTTTGCAATTTTCGCTAACAACTCTTTTAACTCGTTTTGTCCTGTACTTTTACAGCGTTCTAATAAACCTTCTTTGGTAATAAGCACTTGATTTTCAAAAAGAGTTTCTAATAAACTCTTTCCATTTTTCCCACAAAATCCATATCTAAGATGTTGAAAATTAGGCTTTTTCTTATCTATATTATCCCATAATCCATCACAATCATTTGGAATTTCATTTTTGCCGTCAAACCCTTTCTCCATATCATAAAAATCTTGTTGGGCAGGGTTTAACTGCTTATATGCCTCAAAAACTTCTTTTTTATCTGTTAATGTCGCCAAAACACTTAAAGGCAGATAATTTTCTATTTCTCTTTTCTGCAAAATATGAAAATTTATCTCATTTTTTTTTGCAAAAATCTTCTAATTTTACCACATCATTATTTTTATTTGTAGGAAATCGTTTATCGCTATCTCTAAAAATAAAAATACGTGCTTGTGCATTATATTCTCTCATTTTTGTTGCGATTTTTGTCATTTGTCCTTTTCCACCCGAATGTCTGATTTGCAACCATACAGGTCTTTCTGCTAATGCTTCTTTAATTTTTTTGCTTTCTTTGGGAAAACAACGCATAATGGTTTGCAAAAAAGCAGCATCGCTTATCTCATTTTCGACAATGAGGTAAAGCGGTTCATCTAAACATGGATACAGATTTTGTGCGCTGAATCTTTGCGCCTCTGAGTTGTCCGTTACACTTCTATCAAAGTCACTATTCAATATTTCTGAATAAATTTCTCTTTGATATGCTGCCAAAGAAAGAAACCAATCGCTATTTTTTATGGCGGTTAAATCTTCCTCTGTATCAATACAAAGCCAATGTTTTTTTTCTTCAAAAAAATGAAAAACTCTATTAAGTGTTTGAAAGTTAGTACTTTCATTCATCATCAAGGGTGAAATATATACTTTCATATTTTCTCCTCCCTTCTTCTTTGCGCACGCCTAATGGCTAATACTTCGTCAT
>JAAFHL010000205.1 GCA_013298365.1 Bacteroidota bacterium
TGCGCAAGCAAATGCGATGAATGACACAAGGGCTGCGGTGGAAATGAAGCAAAAATGGGCAATTATTAATCAAGAGGGAAGTTTTGTTACCAATTTCATCTATGATAAAGTAGAACATTTCCATCAATATAAAGCCATTGTCGTTTATAATGGACGTTATGGAGTGGTAGATACCGCAGGAAAATGGCTGATTATGCCCATGTTTGAGGAAATGGAAATGCACCAAAGCATTTACAAAGTACAACAAGGCGGCAAATGGGGCTTTATCAATGGAGAATCCGCAGAAATCATTCCTTTTGAGTATAATTATGAAGATATTGGTACTTTGTGGACAAAAGGAGGGCTTATTTCTGCCGCAAAAAATGGAAAATGGGGCTATTTTAATGAAAAAGGAAAATTAGTTGTACCTTTTCAGTACGAAACCATTTTACCTTTTTATGACAAATTAGGTCCTGTATATCAAGACAATAAGTGGGGATTTGTAGATAGTACAGGCACTTTGGTCATCAATTTTAACTATGATTCGCTCAATATATCTTGCTGGGGCGGCGACTGGACGGGTGTGCGCAAAGACGGAAAATGGACGGTCATAAATCGTATGGGAAAACAACTCATAGCTCCCATGTATGACCATATTGAATGTATTTTAGATGAAGACCCTGCGAGAGTGGGCTTAAATGGGAAGTGGGGCTATATCAACAATGAAGGCGAAGTTGTGATTCCTTGTGTGTATGATGAGGCAAAAATTTATCCAAATGAAAAAGGCTTATTTGAAGTGAAGTTGGCAGGGAAAACTTCTTTTTTGGATAAAAAAGGGAAAGTGATAAAACCGTAATTGCGCATAAAAAATAAAAAAATCGAACCCTGTCAGGGTTAAACCCTGACAGGGTGGAAAGAACTTCACTTAAAACCAAATCTCCTGCGCCAAACGGTATGTATTGCAATGCGCCTCCACAATGTCTCGAATATGCACCGAATAGCCGCCGCCCATTGCAATTGCTACGGGTAAATGATGTTGCTTACACAGTTTTAGCACATATTCATCTCTCTTTTTGCAACCTGCTTGCGTGCAAGCAAGCCGCCCTAATTTATCGGTATGCAAAATATCTACCCCTGCCAAATAGCACACAAAATCGGGTTTGACCTTGTCTAACAAAAGAGGCAGATTTTCATATAATAAAGCCAAATAATCGGAATCGGGCGTGTTAATTGACAATTCTATGTCTAAATCTGATTTTTCTTTTTGTAAGGGATAATTTGCGCCACAGTGCATACTAAACGTAAAAACAGCAGGGTTTTTTTCAAATAAACGTGCCGTTCCATTGCCTTGATGCACATCTAAATCAATAATCAAAATCCTCGTAGCAAGCTGTTTATCAAGTAGATAATTGCAAGTAATCGCCAAATCATTCAATAGACAAAAGCCTTCGCCCGAATCCCAAAAAGCATGATGTGTGCCGCCTGCAACATTCATTGCAACGCCATATTGTAAAGCAAACAAAGCCGAATCTATCGCCCCCTGCGCAATTTGAATTTCTCTTTGCACCAATTCGGGAGAAAGGGGAAAACCTATTTTCCGAATTTCTTTGGGGGAAAGCGTCTGATATTTCAATTTTTCCCAATATTCAAGGCTATGTGTTTGCAAAATGATGGCTTCTTCACACAATTTTGGCTCAAAAAGATTGTCTGTAGAAATTGAGCCTTCATACAGCAACTGTTCTGGAATCAAATCATATTTTGCCATCGGGAAGCGATGACCTTCGGGTAAGGAATGTGCATATCGTGGCGACCAAGCAATTTTGAGCATATCAGATTTTTAGGTTACATTTGTGCAAGATTTTCGCAAATGTAACCGTAAATTGACCATAATGTTTAAACTAAAATATCTATACCGAGCTTTTCGCTATCAATTTCGTAACGACCCTTTCGAAATTTCGTTTATTCGTTCTATCCTAAAAAAAGGGCAAATTTGCGCAGATATTGGCGCACACAAAGGCGGTTATTTGTATTGGATGCAAGCAAGTGTTGGCGAAGCAGGAAAAGTATATGCCTTTGAACCTCAACCCATTCTGTTTGATTATTTGCAAAAAGTGAAGCAAAATATGGCTTGGCAACATGTTGCTATTGACAATCGTGCAATGTCGAATGAAAAGGGCAATTTTGATTTATTTATCCCACAACATGGCAGTAAAACCTCTCCTGGTGCAACTTTGCGAGGCGAAAAAATGGAAAAAGATATGCCTTTTCTTACCGTAAAAGTGGAAACTTTGACCTTAGATGCTTTTTTTGCGGACAAAGATGCCTTACCCGATTTTCTCAAAATAGACGTAGAAGGCAATGAATTAAAGGTTTTTGAAGGAGCTGTGGGTATTTTGCAAAAAAAGAAACCGATTATCTTGTTTGAATGTGAGCAAAGACATCTGGGAGAAACGCCCATTAAACATGTTTTTTCTTTTTTGGAAAAATATAGCTACCAAGGTTTTTTTATTCACCAAAATCAGCTAAAACCCATTGCCAATTTTGCTGTTGCTAGACATCAAAAACAAGGAAATGGGAAATTTTGGGAAGCAAAAGATTATTGTAATAATTTTATATTTAGGTAATTACAAAACAAGCTGAATACGCCGAGATTAAGCTCATCTGCGAAAATACAATTTTAGCTATTATTTTTATGGCTTTCTTGGTCAATTCTTTCGGCTTTTGCCACGATTTGAAAAATAACAGCATCTAGCTTTTCGCTCGAAATTTTCAGATTTTTGATAATGTCTTTGTTGAAACTATCATCAGGATATTTGTCATCAAACAGCCCTATCAAGCCCATGATACTTGCAAGTGGTCCTCTCAATTCGTGCGACTGAATGTGCGCAATTTCTTGCAAATCGCTATTTTGATGCTCTAAGGCAATTTGTGCATTTTTGATGGCAGAAATATCAGTAAAACTCAATGTTACATTTGTAACAACATTTTCATTGTTCCAAACAGGCTGCAACTCAACTTTATACCAATAGGTTATATTATTTTTAACAAAGCGCTTTTCTATGGTAATAATATTGCCTGTGAGTGCCTTATAAAAAGACTCATAAAACTCCCCTTCTTTTTGAGGAGAAATGAGTTCCAACATATTGTCATTTACCTCTAACACTTTTTCTGTCAAAAAACTAATGCCTGCCTTTGCCGTTTTATTGATTAGTACCACATTCGCCTCTTTGTCCAACAAGAATTTCATATCTGAAATACTTTCTAACACCGCACCAATTTTCCCTTGAGAAATTTCTAATTCTTTATTTTTCTTCATCAAAATACCTATAAAAGGAAGCATGATGAGCAAAAAATTGCACAGTAATATCACCACTCTGAAAACATTTGTATAATGCTCATAAGTCCATAATTTTTGCCTGCATCACTGCCTTTTATCTTTACCATTTTTTCTAATACTGCCATATATTTTTCTTCTGACATCAATATTTGCTGCAAGCCTTTTTCATCTTCAAAAGATTTTAACATTTCAAAACCTTTTAATAGGCTATTTTCATGCCCTAACATTTCTGCATATAAGGTAATATATGGCATGGAAAGTTTAGGTACAGGTATTTCGAGTTTCGTATTTCCCCCTAAAAGTGACATATTTATCTCATGCCAATGACTAATTTTGGCAGAAAGTGCTGCTTCGGTATTAGGATTTTTTTGATATTGATAAACAGACTTTACGATTTCAGTACAAATTATTCGCTGTCTACTAAGATATGTAATAAATTGTGCTTCAGATTTTTGAGCCTTCAACATATATAAAATAAGGGCTTGTTTCCCCACAATCATCAGAAACAACAATATCATAGAAAACACATATAAACTTTTTCTACGCTTAATAGACATGCTTTTTTCCTTTCCCAATGTATTTACAAATTGCTTGTATTTTTCTTTGAGCAAAATAGAAACAATAAAATTTTGGGCAAAATTTTGCGTATCAAAATATTTAACACTCAATTGCTCCGATTTATGAAACAAGGAAGTTAATGATTTATGAAGGATATGAGTAAAATAGGTTTGCAAAATAATATAGTTTAATAAAGGTTCAATTCTAAAATAAGTAATGCCCATAAAATAAAGTACAAATTTTCATCAAGCATTATTTCTCTGTTTCGCTTGTGATGTAGGCACAAAATATCGGTAGAAATGGCAACAAATCCCCCAATATTACCTATTTTTTTGTGCAAGCACGAAAAATTTGATGTGAGCGGGTGAGCGATTTTGTTTTTTACCGATATTTTGCCCCTTGTCATTGAGCTGCGCCAAAATGCGGGGCAGTATGCGCATTAATACTTTATTTTATTCACGTTACTAAGCATAAATAAGAAAAATATATTTCACTTTTTTTATTTTAATTCGTCAAATATATTTATCTATTTTACCACAATTTTTGTGCCTAAATCATTCCCAGATTTAGATAACATCGCTATATATTTTATTTTTCAATTATTTATTTTCTGTACCATGTTAATTATTTTTTATTTAAAATAGTTTACATTAAAATTTATTTGCATATTTTTCTCATGTTTACTAATATTATTTGGATACTTGCGCTAAAAAGTGTTTCTTTGCGCAAAATAAATCATTTACACTCCCAAATATGAAAAAAACGATTCCAACTATTATCATCACGATTGTCATAGCAGTTCTTGCCTTTTTGGGGCGAGAAGATTTGGCAAAACTCTTTGAAGAAGAAGCAAAAAAACCTACAATTACGATTACAGATACAGCAAAGCCAGACAAACCCAAAGACAATCCTGATAAGCCTAAGCCTGTCAAAGGTAAAGCAACAAGAGACCCGCATTTAACCTTGGGAAATCCAAGTAAAGCAAAAGCGAATCCCACCAGTCTCAACAATTTTTTGGTAGAATGTCCGCAATATGCCTTGGCTTTTGACAATACTACGGGGAATCCAAAATGGGTAGCTTGGCATTTGAGCAAGGCTTGGAAAGGAGAAGCAAAAAGGCAGGATTTTCGCACAGACAGTCGCTTGCCCAAAACATTTAGAATGGTGAGTAAGAGCGACTATACCGCTTCTGGTTTTGATAGGGGGCATTTATGTCCTTCTGACGACCGAGATGGCTCTATTGCGGACAATGAAGCGACTTTTTTTATGACAAATATTATCCCACAAGCCCCAAAATGCAATCAACGTGTGTGGAAAGGTTTAGAAGATTATAGCAGAGATTTGGCATTTGATGGAAAAGAAATGTATATCATCGCAGGGGCGTATGGTGTGGGCGGCACAGGCAGCAATGGCGGACTTAGCAAAACCATTGCAAAAGGAAAAGTTACCGTTCCTGCTAAGGTTTGGAAAGTAATTGTTGTGCTGCCTAATGGCGAAAATGACCTTACAAGAGTTGATGCGAATACCCGTATAATCGCCGTAGATATGCCTAATAATCAAGTAGTTGCCGATAAAGATAAGGAATGGTGGGATTATCTTACAACAGTTGATGAAATCGAAAAAAATACGGGTTTGGATTTGCTTTCTAATTTGCCAATCCCCTTGCAAAAAAAATTGGAGGCTCGTTCAGACAAAGGAGAAAATAATGCCAATAAAATTTCTATGGAAAAACAATATGGCAGTTATCCTGTTAAGTACGATTTGTCGGCGGATTGATATAGGTAAAGATAGAACATGCAAAATAGTGCATCAATCAAGGCTGAAATATTATCTCTACCCAATCCTTTTCAGCATCAATGCCTCTTTCAGCCAAGCTAAAACGCACACCTACCAAGTGTATTATTTTATTTGAAAGAAGATATTTGCCAAAATATTGGTTCGTCTTGATTTGTTCTATGGCAAGTTCAGGGCTTTGGTCTTTTTTAAATTCAAATAAATAAACATGTTCTGCCGTTTCTACAAGCGCATCTATTATTCCACCTTTTATTGCCACTTCTGCGTGCATTTTCACCCCCAACAGATTGAATATTAAGTAAATAATCGCATGATAAAAATTCTCTCCAACAGGTTTTGACTTACCATCTTTGTCTTTTTTTTCAAATAATTCTGCAGGCAAAGCATGAAACATTGTCTGAATAATTTGTTTTACAGAATCTAAATCATTCTGCAAAAAAGCGTCTCGAATGTCATAGATAGAAATGCCCGCATCATAATGGGGTAGATTGACATAGCCATCAAGAAGCATTTCATTAAAAGACTCTTTAACTTCTTGATTTGGAAAGCTAACTATATAGTAATCAACGGTTCCTTCGGTCATTACTCGTCCTTTAATGGCAAGGTAACCTGTTTGCAACAACAAACTTTTGTAGTCTAATTGCTGTAAATTGAAGGTCTCAAATATTTTAGGGCGTACTTTAATATTTTCCAGCAGATACTCATTCTGTTCTGTAATCATTTTGACCAAAAAAGTAGGCGTACCTGTGGCAAACCAGTAGTTAGAAAACTGCGAACTGTTGAATAATTGTAAGGTAGAAAAAGGATTGTAGAGAAAATTTTCACCGTCCCAAGAAAAGCCATCATACCATTCTTTTACTCTTTCTAAGCATCTTTCCCTTGTCAAGCCACTTCTTTGCGCCAATTTTGTGATGCCTTCGGGAAAATAATGCTCCATTTCTGCCTGCGAATAGCCACAAATTGTGCTATAATCTTCTGCCAAAGTGAGGTCTATTAAATGATTTAGGTCAGAGAAAATGGAAACCCTTGCAAACTTTGACACGCCCGTAATAAACAGAAAACGCAAATATTCATCTGTATCTTTTAAGCCTGCATAAAAGTTTTTGAGTATGTCTCGATTCATCTCTGCCGCTTCGAAATTGCCATCTTCCAAGCCATGAATAATCGGTTTGTCATATTCGTCTATGAGAATAACGACTTTTCTTTGATATTTTTGATATAAAAGAAACAACAACTCACGCAAGGGCGAACTTTGCGGTTTTTCGGGAAAAGCGACTTGTTCTCTATGTGCAATATTAAGAATCGCACGCATTAATCCCTCTTTCAAGCCCAAATCCACAAAATTAATATCACTCATCGAAAGATGAATGACAGGATAGGGCTGCCAATCTATTTTATCATATATATATAAACCTTGAAATAAGTTTTTTTTTCCTTCAAAAATACATTTTAAGGTACTGATTAATAAAGATTTACCAAATCTACGTGGACGAGACAGGAAATAGTTATTGATTCCTTCTTTTTGGATTAAAGCATAAATATGTGGGGTTTTGTCCACATAAATAGACTTTGTTTCAATAAGCTTTTCAAAAGATTGAATCCCAATCGGATAATTTTCTGACATAATTGTATGTTTTTTTGCAAAGATAAAGAACTTCACGCAGATTTTTACAGATAATAACCGCTTTTTACAGATGAAATCTAACTTATATCTGTAGAAATCTGCGGTTACATTTGCGAGAATCTGCGAGAAAGCAAGCAAAAATCAACCAGTACCAAAGCCGCCATGCCTTCCACAATCGGTACAGCACGAGGCACAACACAAGGGTCATGTCTTCCTTTTGGCAAAAGAAGTGTAATATTTCCTTCTTTATCAACGGTTTCCTGCGTTTGCATAATGGTCGCAGTCGGTTTAAAAGCTACCCGAAAATAAATTTCTTCTCCATTTGAAATACCGCCTTGTATGCCACCCGAAAAATTCGTTTTTGTATGAATTTCCTTTTTTTCATCTGCAAAAAAAACATCGTTATGCGCAGAACCTCGCATTTTTGTTCCCGCAAAACCACTTCCATATTCAAAACCTTTGACGGCATTGATAGAAAGCATCGCTGCCCCCAAAGCTGCATGTAACTTACCAAAAACAGGCTCTCCTAAGCCCACAGGCACATTTTGCATCGCACAAGTAATGACTCCTCCCACAGAATCACCCGCCTTTCGCACGTCATCTATGCGATGAAACATTTTTTCCGCTATTTCGGGCGAAGGACAGTTCAGCATTTGACAATATTCGGTAGGAAAAGTGAGCGTTTGCGGCATTTCGTTATATTCAATGTCTTCTATCGCCGAAACCCATGCCCCAAAAGTGATGTCTGTATATTTTTGTAGCACCTGCTT